>CAIUOO010000018.1 GCA_903900795.1 uncultured Gemmatimonadota bacterium
AATAGGACCGGTTGGTCCTACAAAACTGACATCGACTTTTTGGAGCTCCAACTGATGCGTAAGCTTTCCATGCTGGTTGCTGGTGCCATGTTCGCGGTGGCTGCCCCGTCGATCGCGCAGGCGCAGGACAAGGACATCGTCGAGACGGCGGTGGCTGCCGGTTCGTTCAAGACGCTCGCCAAGCTCCTCACGGACGCTGGCCTGATCGAGACGCTCAAGGGCCCGGGCCCGTTCACGGTGTTCGCCCCGACGGACGAGGCCTTCGCGAAGGTCCCGGCCGCCACGCTGGAAGCGCTGGGCAAGGACAAGGCTGCCCTCAAGAACGTGCTGCTGTATCATGTCGTCGCCGGCAAGGTGATGGCGGCCGACGCGCTCAAGCTCGCGGGCAAGGGTGCCAAGACGGTTGAAGGCCAGGAAGCGAAGATCACCGTGATGGGTGGCGTGCCGATGATCAACCAGGCGCACATCGTCAAGACGGACATCATCGCCAAGAACGGCGTGATCCACGTGATCGACGCGGTGATCCTGCCGCCGGCCAAGTAACTCGGTCACTGCGAAGTAAGCAGTACGGGGTAAGGAGTACGGGGAAACGCGGGGTGACCATCACGGTTGCCCCGCGTTACTCTTTTTCGGACCCTCCTACCCTGACTTTATGATTGCTCTCCGTTCGCTTCTGGGCGCTGCTGTACTGGCGGCGCCGTTGGCCCTGTCCGCGCAGTCCACGGCCTCACAGGCGCCAGCCGACCTGATCGTCACCAATGCGCGCGTGTACACGGCTGACGACGCGCGTCCGCTGGTCGAGGCGTTCGCGGTGCGCGATGGGCGTATTGCCTTTGTGGGCTCCCAACGCGAAGCCGCGGCGCTGCGCGGAGCGAACACCCGCGTCGTCGACGCCGGCGGTCGCACGGTGATCCCCGGCATGGTCGATGCCCATGCGCACTTCAGTGGGCTGGCGCAGACGCTGCGCTCGGTGGATCTCACCGGCACGAGTAGTCAAGCCGAGGTGATCGCGCGCGTGGTGGCCAAGTCGAAGTCGGTGCCCAAGGGCACGTGGATCACGGGCCGTGGCTGGGATCAGAACGACTGGGGCGTGACGGACTTCCCCACCCACGACGCGCTCACGGCGGCGTTGCCCGATCATCCGGTATTGCTGGAGCGGGTGGACGGCCATGCGACGTACGCCAACATGGCCGCCATGAAGACGGCCGGTATTACGGCCGCCTCGAAGGCGCCGGTGGGCGGACAGATCATCAAGGACGCCAAGGGGAATCCCACCGGCGTGTTCGTGGACAATGCCAGCGACGTGCTCGAGGCCAAGGTGCCGACGCCCACGGCGGCCGAGTACAAGAGCGCGCTGAAGGAAGCGATTGCGCTGATGCACAGCTGGGGACTCACGGGCATGCACGATGCCGGCGCCACGCGCCAGGCCATCGACACCTACGAGGAGCTGGCCAAGGCCAAGGAACTGAATCTTCGGCTGTACGTGATGATCGGCGACGACAAGGCGGCGCTTGATCACTATTTCGCGAAGGGGCCGCAGTCGGCGATGTACGACGGGCAGCTGTGGGTGCGCGCGGTCAAGCTGTATGCCGACGGCGCGATGGGCTCGCGTGGGGCGGCGTTGCTGGAGCCGTACAGCGACGACCCGAACAACTCGGGGTTGTTGAAAAGCACGCAGGAGCACATCCGCGAGGTGGCCGAACGCGGCCTCACGGCGGGGTTCCAGATCAACTCGCACGCCATCGGCGACCGCGGCAATCGCGTGGTGCTCGACGCGTACGAGCAGGCACTGAAGACGGTGCCCACGGCGGATCATCGGTTCCGCGTGGAGCACGCGCAGATCCTGCATTCCGACGACATCCCGCGTTTTGCGCAGTTGGGCGTGATTCCCAGCATGCAGGCCAGTCATCAAACCAGCGACATGTACTGGATCGGCAAGCGACTCGGCCCTACGCGCCTGTACGGTGCATATGCGTGGCAGTCGTTGTTGCAGACGGGCGTGGTGATTCCGAACGGCAGTGACTTCCCGGTGGAGCAGGTGAACCCGCTGATCTCGTTCCACGCAGCCATTGCGCGACAGGATGCGCAAAACTGGCCGGCCGGCGGGTGGTTCCCCGAGCAGAAGATGTCGCGCGACGATGCGCTGCGCAGCATGACGATCTGGCCGGCCTACGCCGGCTTTCAGGAGCAGTCGATGGGATCGCTCACGGCGGGCAAGCTCGCCGACTTCGTCATTCTCGACACGGATATCATGCGGGTGCCGAGCGAGATGGTCATGAAGACGAGGGTACTGTCCACGTGGGTTGGTGGGAAGGCGGTATTCGAGGCGGCCAAGTAGACCGTGTGAGTTTGGAGTGGTGAGTTGAAGTTTGGAGTTGTGGGTTGCCTACGAACAGCGCGGACCGACCAACGCAGAACGCGAAACTTTTACTCACGACTCGAAACCCACAGGCGATTTCCCGAATGCGCACTGTCTCCCTGCTCCCCGCCGCCACCGAGATCATGGCCTTTCTCGGTGCCACCGAGCACCTCGTGGGCGTGACGCACGAATGCGACTATCCTGGCATCGTGGTGTCACGAGCTCGCGTCACAAAGAGCAGTATTCCGCATTCGAACGACCCGGCGGTGATCGACGCGGCGGTGCGCGAACTGCGTGGCGCGGGGCATGCGCTGTTTTCGATGGACGAGTCGCGCATCAAGGCGCTGCACCCCGACGTGCTGCTTACGCAGGCGCTGTGCGACGTGTGCGCGATCAGCGAGACGGACGTGCGTGCCCTGGCCGAGACGCTCTCGCCGGTGCCGCGCATCGTCACGCTGGGGGGCACCACGCTCGACGGCGTGTATGCCGACATTGCGGCGGTGGCCGAGGCGATGCAGGCCAACGATGAAGCCGAGGAATTGCTCGCGGGGCTGCGTGATCGCGTGACGCATGTGCACGACATCCTGAAGGCGGCCAAGGCACCGCGTCCGCGCGCCGCCCTCATCGAGTGGACCGACCCGGTGTACATCGCCGGCCATTGGGGCCCCGAGCAAATCAAGCGCGCCGGTGGGGTCGACGTGCTGGGGACCGCCGGGACGCACTCCACCACGGTGCCCATGGAGCAACTCTCGCGGGCCGACCCGCAGTTCGTTTTGTTCGCCCCGTGCGGCTACGCGCTGAAAGCGTCGGTGGCGGAAGCGAAGCGGTGCCTCGCGCGACCAGAATGGTCGTGGCTGGCCGGACGTCAGGTGTGGGCGCTCGACGCCAACGGCTTGGTAAGCCGCCCCGGCCCACGCCTTGTGGACGGGATCGAAGCGATGGCCCGCATCTTCAACCCGTTGCTGTTCACGGCGATTGATGCAACGCATGCGGAGCGGGTGCGGTGAGAACTACGAACTGCAAACTGCAAACTACAAACTGCAAACTGCAAACTCCCTAGGGAGCAGGAGGGAGGGTAACAGGGGGCAGGAGGCAGGTTGACCTGCGCGCCGTTCACCTGCTTCCTGCCTCCTGATACCCTCCTCCCTGCTTACTAGGGAGTAAGAAAGTGCGGAGTGAGCAGATGCCCGGTCACCCGACCCACAGCTTCACCGCCATCACGACCATCAGCCCCGCGAACATTCTGCGGAGCACGGTGGCGTCCACGTGCGTCGCGATCTGCGCACCAAAGTACGCGCCCGCGGCCATCCCCACCGCGATCAACAGCGCGTCCCTGGGATGCAGGTGGCCGGCTTTGTAGTACGCGGCAGCGCCGACGGCGGCGCCCAGTGGTAGCACGAGGGCGGCGAGCGACGTGCCGGCCGCTTGCTGCGGCGGCATCTTGGCGAGGTAGATCAGCGCGGGCACAATCACGATGCCACCGCCGATCCCGAAGATGCCGGAGAGGATGCCGGAACCGACGCCGATGGCGATCAAGAGGAGGATCATACCCAAAGAATAGCACCTATATTTGAACCATGCTCTCTGAATCTTCCGTAGCCTTTCTGAAGCGCCTGCTCGACACACCCGGTCCGTCGGGCTTCGAAGGCGCACCGGCGCGCGTCTGGCGCGCCGAAGCCGCCACGTTCTCGTCCGTGAAGGCCGACGTCGTCGGCAACAGCCTCGCCACGGTCGAAGGCGGCGGCGGCCCCACGATTCTGCTGGCCGGCCATATCGACGAGATCGGTGTGATCGTCACCTACATCGACGACAACGGCTTCATCTACTTCGAGCCGATCGGTGGCTGGGACCCGCAGGTGCTCGTCGGACAGCGCATGCGCTTTCTGGGCCGCAACGGCGACGTGTTCGGAGTGATCGGCAAGAAGCCGATTCACCTGATGAAGCCGGACGAGCGCGACAAGGCGTCGAAGATCACCGACCTCTGGGTCGACATCGGCGTGAAGAACAAAGCCGAAGCGATGGAGCATCTGGAAATTGGCGACGCCGGCGTGATCGACGCGCGCGTCATGGACATGCCGAACAACCGCATCGTGTCACGCGCCATCGACGACCGCATCGGCGCGTTCGTGGTGCTCGAAGCACTGCGGCGCTACGCCGAGAAGCCGGGTGCCGCCCGCGTGATCGCCGCCGCCACGGCGCAAGAAGAAATCGGCTACGCCGGCGGCGGTGCACGGGTGGCCGCCCAGCAGCTCGATGCCTCCATGGCGATCGTGGTGGACGTCACGTTCGCCACCGATCACCCGGGCGTGGAGAAGAAGGAACTTGGTGAACACCATGTGGGCGGTGGACCGGTGCTCACTCGCGGCTCGATCGTGCATCCGGTAGTGTTCCGCCTGCTCGCCGACACGGCGAAAAAACTCGAGATCCCGTACTCGGTGCACGCCGCCGGTCGATTCACGAGCACCGACGCCGACGGAATTCATCTCACGCGCGACGGCGTGGCCACGGCGCTCCTGTCGATCCCCAACCGCTACATGCATTCGCCCAACGAACTCGTGTCGCTCGACGACCTGGATCGGGCGGCGGCGTTGATCGCGGAAGCGTGTCGGGCTGTTTCCGCCGAGACGGATTTTACGGCGAGGTAGTAGCGGCCAACGGCTGAGGAGGCAGTTTACCGGCGGCGGCGGGCTCCAGCGGGGTCACCCGTACGCTCCACGACCGCAGGTCATCGCGCGGAGGGTCTTCGTTGCTGATCGCGCGCGATCGTGGTGGGGGTGCCCCCCGAAAGAAGGCGCGCGCGTTCGCCGATGCCAAACGACGGCGCGAACAGCGAGGCGAGGGCCTGGAGCACGGCACGGGACGAACGGCTATCGGGCACCGCCCCGTGCAGGCCGCCGTCGATCGTGTTCGCGTTCGGTGTCGTGCCTCGGTGGCCAAGGGGACATATGAGCGGGAAGTTACGAAGTCGGGATCTCGATGGCGATAGCACCCGCCCCTTAACTTCCGCAAATGGAACATCGCGACTTTTCCGACACGCCACCAAGCCACGCGCCAACGACCGACGGCGTGACGCAAACGACCGACGTGCCGCTGTACTGGCGGGCCGATGGTCCACCGGGCGCGCCACCAGTATTGCTCCTGCACGGCGGCCCCGGCGCACACCATGACTACCTGTATCCGCAGCTGCTCGCGCTGTCGGACACGTATCGCGTGATCACCTACGATCAGCGTGGCGGTGGCAAATCCAAAACGGACGATCCGACGCCGGTGACGTGGCAGACGCAGGTCGGCGATCTCGCCCAGATCGTTACGGAGTTCGGGCTGACCGCCCCCACGATCGTGGGCTATTCGTGGGGAGCGCTTCTGGCCATGCTGTACGCCACGCAATGTGCGACAGGCGGCGACGCCCGTCTCGCGCCGGCGCGTCTCGTGCTGATCTCGCCGGCGCCGATCACCCGTGCATGGCGGGACGAGTTCGAGGCGACACTCTCCGCGCGCGGGCGAAGTGCCGCGATGCTGACCATGCGCGAGGAGCTCGCCGCGTCCGGTCTGCGCGAACGAGATCCGGCGGCGTATCGCCAGCGTGGGTTCGAGTTGAGCGTGGCCGGCTATTTCGCTGACCCGTCGCGCTCGCGCTCGCTCACGCCGTTCCGCGTGACGGGGCGTGTGCAGCAGTCGGTGTGGGAGAGCTTAGGCGACTTCGACCTCACGGACACGTTACGCGCCGTCCACTGCTCGACCCTGGTGGTACATGGTCGACAAGACCCGATCCCGCTCGCGTCGGCTGCCGCCGCGGCGCAGTCGTTGAACGCCGAGTTCGTCGTGCTGGACGACTGCGGGCACGTGCCCTACGTCGAGCAGCCGGCTCTGCTGTTTGCCGCGATACGTCGATTCCTGGCGGAGAGCCCACAGCTGTCCGGGAGAGAAGGGTAAAACGGCCAACGGCTTAGGAGGCAGGAGGGAGGGGGTCAGGGCGGAGAACGCAGGGCGGCGGCGGCGTGTCCCTGCTTCCTCCTTCCTGACACCCTCCATCCTGCTCCCTGAACCGTTGGCCGTTCCCGACCAGCAAACCACGCTAGATTTGCAGAATGGATTGCCGTTCCGCCGCCTTCGCCCTGACGCAAATCGCGACCCTCCTCGAGCTGCACGATGAGGATCGGTTTTCGGTACGCGCGATGCAGACGGCGGCGCGCGTGGTGGCGGCGCACGGCGAGACGGATCTTGCACAGGCGATGGCGCGTGATCTGGCGGCGGAGGACGTGATCGCCCCGGCGGCCATCGCCGTGCTGCGGGATCTCGCGACGAGCAACGGCTCGGCCCTCCTGGAGCGACTGCAGGAAGAGACGCCCGAGGGGCTGCTGGAGATGCTGCGCGTGCCCGGATTGGGTCCCTCGCGCATCCGCTCCATTCACGAGGGGCTGCACGTCGACTCGCTGCTGGAGCTCGAGATCGCGGCGCGTGATGGACGGCTGGCCGGCCTGCCGAAGTTCGGCGCGAAGACGGCCGAGAAGATCCTGAAGGGGATCGCGGATTTGCGGGCCACCGGGGCATACGTGCTCTGGCAACATGGACGCGCGGAGGCCGAACGCATTGCCGAGGCGATTCGCGCGCATCCGGATGTACTGGAGCTCGAGATCGCGGGATCGATTCGCCGTCGCATGGAGATCGTGCGCGACGTGGATCTGGTGTGCGCGGTCCGCGGCAGCCCAAGCGTAGTGGCGGCGTCGTTCGCACGGCTGCGTGGCGTGAAGGAAGTACTGGGCGGTGGTGGCCGCACACTGTCGTTGCGACTCGAAGATGGCGTGCGCGTGGATGTACATTGCGTGCGCCCCGAACAGTTCGCGCTTGCCCTCTGGCGTGCCACGGGAAGCAGCGCGCACGTCAAGCAGATCACCGAGCGCGCGGCGGGCATGGGCTTTGTGCTGGCCGGTGACGAACTGCGCGATCGCGACGGCGCGCTGGTGTCGATACCCGACGAACCGGCGCTGTATGCGCGACTGGGATTGGCGTACGTGGTGCCCGAGCAGCGCGAAGCGATGGGCGAAGTGGAAGCGGCCGCGCGCGGCCCGTTCCCGACGCTGATCACTGAAGCCGATCTGGTCGGCGCCCTGCACTGTCACTCGCAGTACAGCGACGGCGGCGCGACGATCCACGATATGGCCAGCGCGGCGCGCGCGCGCGGGCTGCGCTATCTCGGGGTGTCCGACCACTCGCAATCAAATACGTACGCCGGAGGCTTGTCGCGCGACGCGATACTGCGCCAGCATGATGAGATCGAGGTGCTGAACGCGCAGTACGTGGCGCAGGGCGTCGCGTTCCGCGTCCTCAAGGGCATCGAGGCCGACATCCTGCCGTGCGGTCGCGTGGATTACGATGCGGCCTTTCTCGATCGCTTCGACTTTGTGATCGGCTCCGTACATTCGCGCTACGGCATGAACGAGCGGCAGATGACGGACCGCGTGCTCAAGGCCCTCGACGATCCACATCTCACGATCCTCGGCCATCCCACGGGGCGCCTGCTGCTCACACGGGAACCGTACGCCATCGACATCGCCGCCATCATCGAAAAGGCCGGAGCGGTGGGCGTGGCAGTGGAACTCAACGCCGACCCGCATCGTCTCGACATCGATTGGCGTGCCTGCCGTATCGCGCAGGAGAAGGGCGCGCTGGTGAGCATCGGCCCCGACGCCCATTCACCGCAGGGCTTCGAGCATCTCGAACTCGGCATCGCGAACGCGCGCAAAGGTTGGCTCACGCCGGCCAATGTGCTGAACACGCGGTCGGCCGACGAGGTGTTGGCGTTCGCGCGGGCACGGCGAGAGCCGGCGGGCACGATGCCACCGCATCTGCGCGTGATGCAGGGCTGAGATGGCGCGCCGCACAAGCGCAGGTGGTCCGCGTCAGCCGCTGTCAGCCGCGAAGCCGGGTAAGGCGGTGCCGAAGGCGGTGCCGAAGGCGGTGCCGAAGGCAGTGCCGACGTCTTCGCAGCCCGTGGTGAAGAAGGCCACGCGCAGCATGACGAAGACCAATGGACAGAAACCGTCACAGCGCGCCGCGCTGGTGTCGCGCTCACCGAAAACGAAGGCCGACAAGATCGCGATCGCCACGGTCGTGCTGGAGCGACTGAAGGCGGAGTATCCGGATGCGCACTGCGAACTGGATTACCGCAATCCGTTCGAGCTGTTGTGCGCCACGATTCTCTCGGCGCAATGCACCGATGTGCGCGTGAACATGGTCACGCCGGTGCTGTTCGCGCGCTATCCGGATGCGCACGCGTTGAGTGTGGCGAAGCAAGAGGACGTGGAAGAGATCGTGCGGACGACCGGCTTCTTTCGCGCGAAAGCGAAGAGCCTGATCGGCATGGGTGGCATGCTGGTAGATCGTTTTGGCGGCGAGGTCCCACGCACGGTGGCCGAACTCGTGCCACTTCCCGGCGTGGGGCGCAAGACCGCGAATGTGGTGCTGGGCAACGCCTTCGGGATCAACGACGGTGTCGTCGTCGACACGCATGTGCAGCGGCTGGCGCGGAGACTGGGGCTCACGCGGGAAGCGGATGCGATTGGGATTGAAAAGGCGCTGATGCCGCTGTTTCCACGGGAAGACTGGGCGCTGGTGAGCCACCTGTTGATCTGGCACGGGCGCCGACGCTGCTTTGCTCGGAAACCGGACTGCGCCGCGTGTGTGGTGAAGGAGATCTGCCCGAGTTGCGAGACTTAGGGAACTGCTTGGGGCGCCAAAAGTGAACGGCGCCAAGAGTGAACGGCGCTAAGAGTGAACGGCGCTAAGGTAAACGGCGCCAAGAATGAGAAGCGGAAACAGCGCGTTTTGTCGGTGCGCCGTTCGCTGGTACGCCCCT
>CAIUOO010000019.1 GCA_903900795.1 uncultured Gemmatimonadota bacterium
ATCCGACGCCGTTCACGCGCGAGCGGAAGTTCTGGCCGTACGTGGGCCGCGTCGAAAGCGCGTTCGGGGATCGCAACCTGGTGTGCGCGTGTCCGCCGATCGAGTCGTACGCGACGACGTGAGTTTTGAGTTTTGAGTGGTGAGCACGGCGTGACTGCTTCGGTGGTCACGCCGTTCTTGGCTGTGGGCTGTGGGCGCTCGGCGGGCGTTGGTGTGCGTATAGCCGCGGCTCCGGGCGCGGGTCATCCCGTTCGCGGCCTTGCTGTGGCGGCGAACATGGGAGCGCCACGCCGCGTCAGCGCGCCCGCCACAGAGGGCCGCTCACGGGACGCCCGGCCCGGCAGCCGCTCGTCTCAGCGTAGGGGCCGCGGTCGAACTCCGTGCGCCTCGCACCGAACGGTGTGACCACCGAAAAGTCCGTGACGGGATCTCCATCCTCCGGTGTGACGTCGTCGCGTGGCGGATGGGGAGTGGCACGCGCGCACCGCGGGCGAGTGGGGGCTCATCGCGGGCTGGGGTGTGGATGCGGCCAGTCCCGAGGGATTTCTCATCCTTCGTGAACGGCGCCGGTGCCGAGCTGCTTCCCCCAAGCCCCGCGAGGGGCGTGGGTCCGCTGAGCGGCCCTCTGTGGCGGGCGCGCTAACGCGGCGCGGCGTGCCGATGTTCGCCGCCACAGCAAGGCCGCGAAGGGGATCCCACGCTCCGACCGGGGCGGTCGCGCACAACGGCACTTGCCGGAAGCACGAAGGCCCCGAGCACACAGCCCGGGGCCTCACGCACCACGATCCCGCCGAAAAACAGAACTACTCGCCCACCACGCTCTTGTACTCGTCGGCCGAGAGCAGACCCGCGTCACCGCCGGCCGCGACGCGCACCTTGATCATCCAGCCGTCGCCGTACGGGTCCGTGTTGATCAGGGCCGGCTCGCCGTCGAGGCGGCCGTTGATCTCGACCACTTCGCCGGCCACCGGCATGTACAGCTCCGACACGGCCTTCACCGCTTCGACGGTGCCGAACACGTCGTGCGATCCGTACGTCGCGCCGACCTTGGGCAGTTCGACGTACACGATGTCGCCCAACTCACCCTGCGCGAAATCCGTGATCCCGATCGCGACGATCGCGGCGGTGTCGGTAGCGCGGATGTATTCGTGTTCCTTGGTGTAGCGCAGATCGGCGGGGATGTTCGACACGAGGACTCCAGATGGGGAAAAGGAACGATCACAGTGAAGTATCCGCAGCGGAGCCGCGGAGGGGAAGCGCCTGAATCGTCTGCCAGAGTGCGGCGACGCGTAACGGAAGCTGCTCGCGTGGACCGTCGTTGTCGATGATCCAGGTCGCTCCCGCTCGTTTCCGTGCGGAGGGCCACTGCGCATCGATCATGGCGCGGGCCTCGTCGCGGGACAGCCCACGGTCGCGCTGGAGTCGCTCGAGGCGCTCCGGCTCAGGCGCGTCGACCAGGATCACTCCATCGAACGCATGCTCGAGCCCGACTTCGAAAAGCAGGGGGATGTCGGAAATGACCACCGCGTCGCCGCGGTGTTTGGCCGTGGCCAGCTGCTCGTCGCGTAGCCGGCTGACGGCCGGGTGGACGATGGCGTTGAGCGCGTCGCGCGCCACGGGGTCGCGAAAGACGAGGCGGCGCAGGGCCGGCCGGTCGAGCGTGCCGTCCGCCTGCAGCACCGATGGGCCGAATCGATCGACGATGGCCTCGAGGGCCGGGGAGCCCGGACGCACCGCTTCACGTGCCAGGAGGTCTGCATCGATGATGGTCGCCCCGTGGGCCTCCAGGAGTGAGGCCACGCTACTCTTGCCGCTGGCGATGTTTCCGGTGAGTGCGAGGTGGAGCATGTGGAAACTTACCACGAACGCCAACGGGCTCCGGAGATTCCGGAGCCCGTTCGTACGACGGTGCTCACCGCACCACGCTACGCACCACGCTACGCACCGCGTTACGCACCGCGTTACGCACCGCGTTACGCACCGCGTTACGCGGCGGCGCTCTCCTGCATGTCGTCGTCCGATTCCGAGATCTCTCGCCGCTTTTCGCGGTTCACGAGGAGCTCCTGAATGACCCAGCCGGCCCCGCCACGCTGACGAATCTGGTGCGGCGTGCAACCGAGATACCGCTGGCAGGTGTTGCGGAAGGCGCTCCCCGACGGGAAGTCGAGCGCACCGGCGACGCCGTCAGCGCTGCGGGAGCCGTCCTCCAGCATGCTCGCGGCCACGATCAAGCGACCCCAGGTCAGCAGCTGGTGCGGTGGCGGTAACTCCGCCCCCTCCAGCCGCTTCGAGAGCAGGCGGCGCGACACGGCGATGAGGCGCGCGAGACTGTCCGGCGTCAGGCGCTCGTGCGCCCGGGTCACCGACAGCATCACGGCGTCACGCACGACGCTGCGCAATCCGGCGAGATGTGGCTTGAGCAGACTCGAGACACTGCGCGCCTCGGCCTGATCCAGAAGCGCCACGAGCATCTGCGGCGTATCCGTTTCCTCGGCGATCACAAGCACATCGATACCGCAACGACCGGCGTCGAACATGTCCTTGGCGCGCTCACGTGTTATGTCCACGTAGGCCACCAGGGCCGCCCGTGGGACACGAATGCGCAGCTGGCGCACCCGCTCGAAATCCGCGCGGCCGTCGACATATAAGTCGAAGACCACCACGTTGACGGGCCCGCGCTCGCACGCGCGGGTCAGAGACATCCAGTCCTCGCAAGGCACGAAGCGGTACCGATCGCGCGCGGCGGTACGCAGCCGTGCGAGCCGGGGCTCGTGTGCGAGGAGCGTCGCGATTACGCCCATGCGACGATCCGTTCGGGGGAAAGGAGACTTGACAATGACATCAGCCCAAAGACGCGGCGGGCAGGGCAATGGTCACTATCCGTGACCGGATTGCCCGGTTCGCCACTGACGCCGGCCGTCAGCTCCAGCGGACCGTTCGCCGCGGATGGCTACAGCAGCTGCTGCTGCTCTTCGGTCGGCCGTGGCACGATATGGCAGGCGCGGCAGCGCGCTTCGTACGAATCGGCCGCCCCCACCATGATCGTGGGCGAGTCGTACGGAGCGGGTTTCCCGCCGATCAGTCGCTGATTGCGACTGGCCGGCGATCCGCACAACACGCAGATGGCATGCAGTTTGTCGACCAGTTCCGCGACGGCCATCAGCTGCGGCATCGGACCGAACGGTTCGCCGCGGAAATCACTGTCGATGCCGGCGAGAATGACCCGCCGGCCGCGATCGGCCAAACTCGACGCCACCTGCACGATCCCGGCGTCGAGAAACTGCGCCTCGTCGATGGCGATGACCTGCGCCATAGGATCGAGACGCAGCAGAATCTGGGCGGACGAGTCGACCGGAATCGCCTCGACGGTCCGCCGGTCATGGCTGGAGACATTCCATAAGCCGGCGTACCGGTCGTCGAGATGCGACTTGAACACCTGCACGCGTTTGCGGGCGATGGTCGCCCGTCGCACGCGCCGCAACAGCTCTTCGGTCTTGCCGCTGAACATCGATCCAGCGACGACCTCCATCCACCCGCCGGAGACCTGGAAGCTGCTGCTCATGGTCAGCGCTCGCTGCTCCCTTGGGGATTCCCTTCAGGATTCTCGTCGGTGTTCGGACGCGGCTTCCGGCTCGCATTCTGCATGCGGGCTCCGCGCTCGGACCACTCCTCCCGACCTTCCGCGCGCTCACGCACCGGACGGTCGCCGAAGGCGCGGCGTTCGTCGTCGGCCCGGGGCGGACGATCGTTCCCCCCACGCGGCGGACCCTCACGCGGCGGACCCCCACGCGGCGGACCACCACGGCCGTCCGGGCGCGGGCCACGGTCACCGCCAAACGACGGCCGGGCCGGCCGGTCGCCACCGAAGGATGGACGGGCCGGCCGGTCGCCGGCATCACGACGCGGCGGGCCAAACGTGCGTTCGCTGCGCGGGCCTCGTGCACCACGATCACCGCCACGATCACCACCCCGCGGCGCGTCCCCGCCGCGCTCGTCGATCCGCGCGCTGAGACGACGGCCACGCAGCGAGACGGAGCCCAGCGCCTGCACGACCTTGGCGGCGTCGTCGGCGTTGAGTTCGACGATGGCATGCGACTCGAACAGCTCAACCTGCCCGATCCGGTCGCCCGGGATGCCGGCTTCGTTGGCGACCGCACCGACGATGTCGCCAACGCGCACGCCATCACGCTTGCCGGCCGCCAAGAAGACGCGCTGTTTGCCATCCGCCACGGGCGCATCGGGCTTGTGGCCGGCGGCGAGTGGGGTGCGCACGGGACCGGCGATCGTGGCCTTCGTACGTGCCGTCACGAGATCGCGCCGCGCGCCTTCATACAACCGCAGGGCGGCCGCGGCGATCTCAAGTGAATCATGCGTTTCCAGGAGCGGCGCGAGCAGTGCCATCTCGCTGGCCGACGTGCCGCCGGAGTTCGCGAGCGTGGTGCGCAGCGCGGCGCGCAGGGCCTGCACGCGGCTTTCGGCGTTGGCCTTGCGGGCCGCCGGCGTCCACGCCTCGGCGAGCCCGCTCGTCATGCGACGGAAGGCGGCGAGTTCGTCCGCCATCAACAGGGCGACTGCGTCGACCGGGCGCGCGGCCAGCGCGTCCAGCAACGCGTCATATGACGCCGGCGACTCCCACAACACGACGAGTGCCACATGCTGTGACGTGGCCTGTCGCACGACCTGCACGTTCAGCCCATCGACGGTCATCCCCATCCGGGTGATGGCAGCCTGCGCGTCGCGCTGGCCGGCATCGGTGGTCGTCACGACGACGACCGACGGCGGATCGACTTCATCGAGGATCGCTCGAAGGGCGTCGGCGCGTCCGGAGGCCGAGGTGATCAGGAAGCTCGGCGTCATCGCGAGCGGCGCGTCTCCGGCCAGCATCGGGGTGAGACGACGCGCGCGGCGCATCTGCGCTTCGAGGAACGTGTCGATCTCGTCGGACTCGCTGTCGAGCGTGCCGACGCGCATGATGTCGTCGGGCGAATCGCCGAGCAGCGCTTGCAGCGTGTCGCCCATTTTGTCGACGAGAATCTCGTCGAGGCTGAAGACCACGAGGACCTGCAGCTGCTGCAGGTCGATGGCGGCTTCCGTGCGGAGCGCGAGTAGGTCGGCGGCGGTGCCGGTCACGATGGCGACCGGGCCAGCGGCCAACACGCGACGGGCGCGGGTGGCGGAGGTGACCGGTACGACCCGCAGGCTGTCGTCGGCCAGCAGGAGGCGCGCCTGTTCGGCGGCGCTGAGCGCCTGTTCGACGGTGGGGGTGATGACCAGGCAAGCCGGTGCGGCCACGCCCTGCATCCGACGGCTGCGTTCGATCCCCGGACGCATGGCGGCGGTCATCATCCGCAGATCTGCGGGGCCCTGCAGGACCACGTGCTGGCTCCGCGTCGCCCCTGGCGACGTCTCTTCCCGTTCTTGCTCGCCCACGCCCCACCCCATCGATTGTCGGTCAGCCTGGCCGCCCAACGGCCAGTAATTGTCGCGCCCCTGTGGCGCATCGCGTACCCGCACAACGCTGCTGCGTAGCGCACCTCTGTCAGGCGCGCTTAATTGCGTCTTGCCAAGCCGGTAAAGGTATCCCGGCCCGGCCCCGAACTGCAGGGGGCCGCGCGTTTCCCGTGCCATCCACCTTCGGTCCGCGACTCGATCATGTCTCTGGTCTTCCAGCCGTCCGCCAACATCGCCCGACTCAAGGAATCCGCGACGCTGGCCGTGGCCGCGAAGGCGAGGGCGCTCAAGGCGGCCGGTCGGGCCATTATCGATCTTGGGGCCGGCGAGCCCGATTTCGACACGCCGGCGTTCATCCGGCACGCCGCCGCCGCTGCCATGGAAGCGGGGGCGACCCGCTACACGGCGACCGAGGGCATTCTGCCGCTGCGCGAAGCGATTGCCGCTGATGCCAATCGGTTGCTGGCGCACGGAGCGCCGATCACCGCCGCCGAAGTGGTGGTGTCGAATGGCTCCAAGCAGTCGCTCTATAACGCTTGCGTGTGCTGCTTCGGCCCCGGTGACGAGGTGCTGATTCCGACGCCGGCGTGGACGAGCTACTACGAGATGGTGGAATTGGCGCGGGCGGTGTCGGTGCCGGTGTTCGGTGACGAGGCGAACGATCTCAAGGTGACAGCCGACCAACTGGCGGCCGCCGCGACGCCGCGCACAAAGGGGTTGATGCTCAATTCGCCCAGCAATCCCACCGGCGCCGTGTACACGCGTGACGAGCTCACGGCCATTCTCGACCTGGCGGCCGACAAGGGATGGTGGGTGCTTGCCGACGAGATCTATTTGCGTATCGCCTATGAAGGCGGTGCCCAGTCGTCGCTCGCCGTGGCGAAGACGCGCGAGAATCTGATCGTGATCAATGGCGTCGCCAAGGCGTATGCGATGACGGGATGGCGTATCGGCTGGACGATCGCGCCGGTGGCCGTTTCCCGTGCGATGACGGCATTCCAGTCGCACACGACGTCGAATGCGTCGGCCGTCTCGCAGCAGGCGGCCCTCGCGGCCCTCGGGCGACAGGACGAGGCCGACGACGCGGTGCGCTATATGGTGAAGGAATTTCGTCAACGCCGTGATGCGGTCGTGGCCGCGCTCGCCGCGTTCCCGACCGTGCGGTACGTCCATCCGGCGGGCGCGTTCTACGTGTACATCAATGTGGCCGGTTTCCGTGGTGCCGCTGATGCCGGCGCGGCGTTCGCCGCCGCCGTACTCGAGGAACACCAGGTGGCGGTGGTGCCGGGCAGCGCCTTTCTGACGCCCGACTGGATTCGTGCGAGTTACGCCACGACGGAGTCGGTCGCGGTCGAGGGTGTGACGCGCATCGCCCGCTGTCTCACCGGCGCCTGAACGGGCACCGGCGACTTTTTTACGTCTTCGAGGCGATCATGATCACGACCATTGTGCTGGTGCAGGCCGATCCGAAAACCATTCCTGTCTGCGCGACTGCGCTGGCGGGGATTGAAGGTGTCAGCGAGGTCTACTCAGTGTCGGGAGCCTGGGATCTCGTCGCCATCGTGCGCGTGCCCGATCTTGAGCGGATCGCGACGGTCGTCACCGAGGAGTTCGCCAAAGTGCCCGGTATCGTCCGCACGCAAACGCTCACCGCATTCCGGGCGTACAGCCGCAATGATCTCGAGCAGGCGTGGGACATCGGGGTCGAGTAGTCGACCCCGAACGGGCATCCCCGAACGGGCATCCCCGAACGGGCATCCCCGAACGGGCATCCCCGAACGGGCATCCCCGAACGGGCATCACGGGCTACCCGTGGCAGCGCTGCTTTTTGTAGCGCAGCACTTCTCGCCACGCGTCTGCGTCGAAGCGCAGCACAATGGTGTAGAGGGGCGCGCCCTTGATCCCGAGGCCGAAGAAGAGCTCCGACTTGCCGTCGCCGTCCACGTCGATGTGATCGAGATACCGAAAGCGCGGCGGTGAGCGCCTGTTGCCCAGCGACGCGTACGTCAACGTCGGTCGGTAGCCGTACACGCCTTTGTCCATGACGACCACCAGATGACGGGGCCGTTCGCCCATCGGGAGCACACTATCGGCGACCACTTCGGGGTCATCGTACACCACGACGATCGTGGGGCGCGATCCCGTTCCGGTCTCGGCGACGTGGACGTTCCGTCGGTAACGCGGGAGTATCGACATCCCGATGCCGGCCGCCGGGGCGATCAGGGTCGGAATCATGTTGAGCGCGGCCTCGAGCTCCCCCGCCGACAGCGGGCTCACCGGCTGGAGCGGCGGCCGCGGGCCGCTGGTGAAGAACTCCACGCCGTCGGGGATCGAGGCCACCGCGCCGGGCAGCAGGATCGCACAGCCGGGGATCGTATCGAGCGGAGCGCCCTCCCACATGCCGCGCGTTGACGTGACGGGCGTGAGCGACCGCCCCGCACGGTACGGCGTCAACGAGTTGCCGCCAAATAGGTAGTCGAGATCGAACGCACGCCACGCGCGATCGCTCAGGGAAAGCAGACGTAATCCCTGCGGACCCATCGCGGCCAAGGGCACGACACGCGCGCCGGCTCCTTCGCGCGTGACGCGGAACAAGACGGCCGGATGGTTGGCGAGCAACGTGCTGTCGCGTTGCCAGACGCGATCCCCTTGGTCAGCCCTGAGCGCGTTCTTGACACGCTCCGTGGGGTCACACGCCGCCCCGAGGAGCGCCAACCCCAAGGGCAGGACACGGAGGGCCACGCCGCGGAATCGCGGGGTAGCGGTCGCAAAAGGTCGGAAGAGTCTCACCCCATGAGTTTCGTGCACCGGAGGGCCGAAGTCCACCGCCGGAGGCTACGGGATCCCCGGCCGAAACGGATGGCCTGCGTTGTCTGCGGGTGCCGGTCCTGCTAGCGTGCCCCTCGTGACCGAGATAATCCCGTCCGCCGCCGCTCCGGCCACCGATGCCTCCCTTCGTGGCGCGCTGCGCGCCCTCCGCGCGCTGTTCGGCGACGGGGCGCTGCTGGTGGCCGGCAGCGGCCCGCCGCTTGAACGCATCGCCATGCGCAGCGATCCGCCCTCGGTGGCACCCTGCGTGCCGCTGGAGGCGCCCGGGGCGCGCCGGATCGCAGTGCCGACCGAACCGCTGGTCGCGGCCTTCCTGGACGGCGTGCAGCGGAGCCGCGTGGTGGGCTACGTCGCCGGCTCACCGCTCATCTATGCGTCGGTTGCGGCGGCCGTCCGCGAGCGCGTGGCGCGGCGCCTCGAGACCTGGCGCGAGCCGAGTCTCCGTCGGGCGCTCTTCACCTCGCGTGGCAAGCTCGGGGAGACCGCTTGGCACCAACTGGTCGACAGCGGGGTCCCCGTGGTGGACATCACCGCCGACGTCTCGGACGATGCGATCCCGGTCCACCCCGTCGCGCTCCGGGCCCGGGCGCTCGATCTGGTCGCGCTGGAGCGGGAAGGGCTGGAACGCCGTCTCGCCGCGGAATGGTGTCGGAGGGAATCGCGATGGCTCTGGATCGATGGCGGTATCTCGGGCAATCTGGCCGTGGACGAGCGGGCCACGGCATTCGGTGTGGTGAAATCGCACACCACGCTCTACGGGAGTGTGGAGCAGGTGGAGTCGATCCTCGCCCTCAAGGCGGAGGAACGCTCGTCGGCCTTCCTCGTCGGCCATCGTCCGCGTCGCGCCGTCGCGAGTTGGTATCTGCGCCTGCGCACCGCGGCGGGCGGCGATCCCCTGCATGGGCTCGTGCGCGTGGAGATCTCGCCGCCGATGGACATGCTCGATCCCGATCAGATCACCAACGACGCGCGCGCCCGGTTGACCGCGCACTGTGACCGGCTCTCCGCCGGAATTCTCGCCGAGCGGGCTCCGCTCTCGCTTCCCGATCCGCGATGGGATACCCTCACGTACGGCATTCATGCCTGTGAGATGTATCTCGATGCGCTCGTCGGCATCTGACCTCCTTCGTCGTGACGCTGTGACCTCGCCTTCCGCTGTTCCCGATGCTGTGTCGCTGCCGCTCGGTCGTGTCGTCGCGACCGAGAAAAAGCCCAATACGCCGCACGAGTTTCATTTCTGGACCGCGATCGATGCGCCCATTGGCATCGGCACCATCGTGCGCGTGGAAGGGAACACGCCGGTGGAGCACGTGATCCCGCGTGTGTACGGCGTGGTGGTGGAAGGATTCAGCTACAGTGATCTGCAGTCACCGCTGCATGATGTGCTCGGACACGATGGCCGTCCGCACGCCGGGCCGCTGTCGCACACCGATCGTACGGAAATCCGTTTGTACACGGCGTCGGTGTTGCGACACATTCCCGAAGAGCCGTTGCAACCGGTGCCGCTCGGGGCCGTCTATCTCGCTGACGATGCCGATGTGGCCGTGGCCCTGCGCATGGATGGCTACATCACCGGCGCATCGTCCACCGGCATTCCGGTGGGTGTCTACCGGGCTGGTGGCATGCGGTCACCGATCTTTCTCGATGCCGATTTTCTGGTAGGACCGGAGGCCGCGCACCTGAACATTTCCGGGGTGTCGGGGCTCGCGACCAAGACCAGCGCGATTGAGTGGCTGCTGCAGTCGATTTTTGCGCATTTTCCCGCCCATCGAGGAACGGTGGCGGCGGTCTGCTTCAACGTGAAGGGGCCCGACCTGTGCTTCCTCGATCAGCCGGGCAAGCTCGAGCCGGCCGATCTCGAGATGTACGAGATGCTCGGCGTGCCACCGACGCCGTTTCAGGACGTGCGCTACTTCGCGCCGTTCACGGCTCGTGGC
>CAIUOO010000020.1 GCA_903900795.1 uncultured Gemmatimonadota bacterium
CGCGTGCTCACGGTGTCGCCGGGACGTGCGCCGTTGATCGACTCCACCGAGACCGATGCGCGCACGTTGGCACCGCGTCGTCATCGCAACGTGTCGCCGTCGCGACTGATTGCGCTGGAGTTCAATGGCAAGCGTGTGAAGGGATCGATTGGACCGGTCGATGTGCCGTCACTGCCCATCGACACCATGCTTGCACTTGCCCCGTTCGATTCGGGCAACTGGGATCTGATCGTGCGTTCGTTGCCTCTCGAGAAAGGCTACGCGGCCCGCTTTCGGGTGTACGACACCGATAGTGGGCTGCGCGAGTATCGCATTGACGTGACCGGCAGTGCCACCGTGCTCGGCGAAGAGGCACACGTGGTGATCTTTACGTTGGCCCCGAAGCGCGAATCGGTGGTGTGGATCGGTAAGACGTCGCGACGACTGCTACAGGTGGAGACGATGATCGACGCGAACACCATGCTGCGACAGGAGCGACAGGTCCGTCAGGATCGCGCCGCCGCGTTGATCACGCGACGATGAGACGGTTAGGCATGACTACGACGGGCGCGCGCGATGTCGTCGGAGAGATGCGCGGCCGACGTCGAGCTGCCGTCGGAGTGCACATCCGCGCTTGATGCGGCGCGGTCGTAGAAGGCGCGTCCACCGGCGATGACCACCAGGGCCGGATTCTTCGAGGCGCGACGCACGGAGTCGATGATGTGACTCATGCGATCGATGCGATGCTCACGGGTGAACGCGGGACTGAGCGACAGATCGACCGCGTCGAACCAGCTCGTGGCCACAATGCGCTCGAGCGCTTGTTCGGTCGACGGAAAGCGGACGCGCGTGTCGTGTCCCGCCTGCCAGAGCGCTTCGGCGTCGAGCGTGGCGCCGAGCATGTGGATCTCGCCGGGCAACGGCGCCACAAGGACGACGAGCGGGTGTTCGCTGTGCTGCTGCACGCTGTCGGCGGCGACTTCGCGCAGGAACGTCTGCAGTCGACACAGCCCGAGTGTCACATCGTACTCGCCGCAATCGTCGTCGGCCCACAGATCGCCGAGGCAGCGCGCGGCGGGCTCGATGAGCAGTTCGGTGAGTGCAGAGATCGAGCGGAACTCGGCGTGCGCGGCGAGCAACAGCAGTCGCGCCTCCGACGGCTCGGTGGCGATCACGAGCGCCGCCAGTCGTTCGGCGGCGGCATTGGTGGACGACACGGCGGCGGCGGTGAGGTCGCCGATCAGGGGGTCGCCCAGTCCGGTCGTGAGCTTGAGGCTCCAGTTTGCGAACAGGCGCGTCGGGGCGCTGTGCACCGAGAGCGCTTCGATGTCGGCGTGCCGCGGGTCTTGGCTGATCGACGACCAGACGCGGGCGATGCTGGCCGGCGGTCCTTCGAGCCACTGAAAGAAGCGGTCGTCGTTGTAGACCATCATGCCGGTGATGTTTTCGGCACGGTTGCGCGCCGCGGCCGAGTGCTGCAGATCGCTCAGTTGCGATTCGGAGAGCGGCGTGGTCGCGCGACTGCGGTACGTGAGCGTCATCAGCGGCGTGGCCGCGGATTGATCGCGCCCGTGTGTGGTGCCGACGTTGTGTTCCGTCGTCCGATCTCCCGCCATACTGCTACTCCGTTGCCACATGTCATGTCCAAAGGCGGCCGGCGGGAGCGTGCAGGAGGGCGGCACACTCAGAGACGAACGCGACGGCACTTCGGACTCGGGTAGTATTCGGAGCCAAGCGATCCGGTGTCAAGCGAACGCGGCGTGTTTAGACCGTTGGGAAAACGGTTCGGACCGAGAGTCCTAATGCGCAGACAGCTCGGCGACGACCACCACGATCGATGTCGCCGTTCGGACGAAGCCTCGGGCCAGTGACTACACTTCAGGCACGATGACTGAATTCCAAGACGCCACTCGTGACGCCGTTGCGGCGATCACCATGCATAAGATCGCCGTGGAGCGCACGGCTCGGTACGCCACCGCGGGAGCCGAGCCGGCCGAGACCACCACGTTGTGGGTGGTGTTTCATGGCTACGGGCAGCTGGCCAGCGACTTCCTCACGACGTTCGCCCGGCAGGCGCCCAAAGCCACGCGAATCGTCGCGCCCGAGGGGCTGTCGCGCTTCTATCTCGAGCTACCGCGGGCCGATGGCAAGCATCTGGCGCGGACCGGCGCCACGTGGCTTACGCGCGACGATCGCGAGGACGATCTGCGCGACGCGCTCGGCATGTTGCACGCGGTGGTCGGCCAAGAGGTCGACGCGATTCTCGAAGCGCGCGGCGACGTCCCGGCGATCAAGGTGCTCGGCTTCTCGCAGGGCGTTGCCATGAGCATGCGGTGGGTGGCCGATGTGGCCGACCGTGGCGTGCCGGAAGAAGGGGCCGACGTGGCCACGCACGTGCTGTGGGCCGGCGGCTTAGCGCATGATGTGTCGGACGATGCCATGCGCGCGGCGTGGACTGGCACCACCGTGCAGGTGGTGGTGGGTGACAAGGACAAATTCGCGACCGATTCCTTCCGCCGAACTCTGCGCAAGCGCATCGACGCGATGGGCATCGAGGTGGAAGAGTTCACGTTCGGTGGCGGGCACCGTCTCGACGACGACGTGCTGCGCAAGCTGCTGTAGGGCAGTCCACGGCCGCCGCTGTTGATATCACCCGCCAGGTCGCACGATCACGCCGATCACGATGATGAGCAGCAGGATCGTGGGTACTTCATTGATCCACCGGCAGGCGGTTTCGCTGAGTACGTACTCGCCCTGCAAAAATTTCTTGCGTGTCCACGAGGCGAGGCCGTGATAGCCAAGCAGAAAGACGACGGCGCCGAGCTTGGCGTGCATCCACGGCATCTTGAGCAGCGACGGATTCATCACCAGCATCGCGGCGCCGGCACCGATGGAGACGACCATGGCCGGCGTCATGATGGCGCGCAGCAGGCGCCGCTCCATGACTTCGAGGGTGGCCGTCACCGCCGGCTCGCTGCGTTTCTGCACGTGGTACACGTACAGGCGGAAGATGTAGAACAGCCCGGCGTACCAAGCGATGACGGCGATGACGTGTAGCGCCTTGACCGACAGGTAGGTAGTTCCGTTCACGAAGCCTCGCGCACTGACGTTACGTGATCGCCTCGAGTGCCCGGCGGACTTTGCCGACCAGCTCGTGGATCTGGTCGACGCTGATAATGAGCGGCGGCGACAGAGCAATGATATCGCCGGTGACGCGAATCAGCGCGTCCTGGTCGTGGAAGCAGTTAACGAAGGCGTCGTAGGCGCGGGCTCCCGGCAGGCCGGCACGCGGTTCGAGTTCGATGCCGGCCACCAGACCGAGGTTGCGCACGTCGATCACGTACGGCGCATCACGCAGCGCGTGCACGGCGGTTTCCCACTCGGGCGCGAGCGCGCGCGTCCGCGCGAACAGGTCTTCCTGCTCGTAGATCTGCATGGTGGCGAGGCCGGCGGCCGCCGCCAGCGGGTGTCCGCTGTAGGTATACCCATGGAACAACTCGATGCCGCGCGCCGAGGCGTTGACGACGGTGTCGTAGATGGACCCCTGCACGGCGGTGGCGCCCATCGGTACGGCCGCGTTGGTGAGTCCCTTGGCCAGCGCCATGATGTCCGGGGTCACGCCGAAGTGCTGCGCGGCGAACGGGGTCCCGAGTCGTCCGAATCCGCTGATGACTTCGTCGAAGATGAGCAGGATGCCGTGCGCGGTGCACAGCGCCCGCAGCCGTTCGAGGTAGCCCACGGGTGGCACGAGCACGCCGGTGGACCCCGCCAGCGGTTCGACAATTACGGCGGCGATACGACCGGCACCGTGCGTGGCGACCATGGTTTCGAGGGCGTCGGCGAGGTGCGCGCCCCAGAGCGGCTGTCCTTTCGAGAACGCGTTGTGCGCGAGATCGTGGGTGTGCGGCAGATGATCGATGTGCGGCATCAGCTGCGCCGTGAACGTTTTGCGATTCGTCTCGATGCCGCCTACGGAAATGCCACCGAAGCCCACGCCGTGATAGCCGCGCACGCGTCCGATGAACATGGTGCGCTCCGGTTCGCCGCGAGCCTGATGATAGGCCATGGCAATCTTGAGCGCGCTGTCCACCGCCTCGCTCCCCGAATTGGAGAAGAACACCTTGTTCATGCCGGTGGGGAGCAGCTTCACCAGCTTGTCGGCCAGCGCGAACGACAGCGGATGGCCCATCTGAAAGCTCGGCGCGAAATCGAGCGTCGAGGCCGTCCGACTGATCGCGTCAATAATGGGCGTTCGGCAGTGCCCGGCGTTCACGCACCAGAGTCCCGCGGTCCCGTCGAGAATCGCGCGCCCATCGTCGGACTGATAGTGCATGTCCTTGGCGCTGACGAGTAGGCGTGGTCGCGCCTTGAACGCCTTGTTGGCCGTGAACGGCATCCACTGCGAATCGAGGGACGGGGAGGGCGTGGTTGGAGCGGTCATCTCAGAACTCGTGTCATGATGAGTGCGCGCGGCTACCGTGTTGCGGTTACCGCGGATACGCGGTGGATTGCCCGGTGAGCATCAGCATGGCCAGCAACCCACCGGGGAGTCGCTTCATGTATCGGGTCGTAAAGGGGGTGGTGCGGCGTTACTTGCCGGCGCCGGTGCGCTTCACACAGGCACTCGGATACTGCTGGCAATATCCGGCTCGGCTGGTGCCGACCTGCTTGGACATCAGGACCGCATGCACGACCGCCCGCCCGAGGACATCGGCCCCGGCGTTGAAGATGGCTTGCAGATCGCCGTTGCTCATTTGGGTGGAGGGCAGTGTCGTGGCCATGCCGAACACCGTGTCCCCGTCGCCAATGCCGTGAATGGGACGAATTGACCGGGCAAGACCCGCATTGGCGATCTGCGCCATGCGCTCGGCCTCGAGGTCGAACAGCGGGGCGTCGGTGGCTACGAGGGCGATGGTGGTGTTGCGCGGGGCGCCGTCCGAGCCGTCGTTCGGACCACCGCGACCGGTGGCCGCGGCGGTGCATTCCTCGGCCTTGGGCTGCACCAGGTTGAACTCGTCGCCGAGCTCAAGGAAGAAGCCGTAGGGCAGGCAGGTACGCGGATCGAGTGGTGACCCCGCCGGGTTGAGTCCGACGATGGCGGCCACTGTGTAGCCGTTGGACAGCTTGACACTGGCCGTGCCCATGCCCCAGCCGGCACCCATGCCTACGCCGATACGGCCGCTTACGACGGGGTCCGTGGTGGCGGCGTCCGTGGCCTTGTAGCCGAACGAGGCGTCGGGGCGCTTCTTGAAGTTGCCACCGCGGCCGAGGTCCATGAGGATCGCGGCGGGCACGATGGGGACCACCCCGCCGCCCACGGGCACGCCGAAGTTGTGCTCTTCCATCCACTGCATGACGCCCGTGGCGGCATCGAGGCCGAAGGCACTGCCACCACCCAGCATGATGGCCTGCACGGTGCGGACCTGACCGCCCGGCTTGAGGAGATCTGTTTCCTTGGTCCCGGGCGCGCCACCCATCTGGCTATAGCCGGCGGTGGCGCCCTTTTCGGTGCGGATGACGGTGGTGCCGGAGCGGTAGCCGCTGTCCGAGCGGGTGAAGTGACCGACTTTGAGCCCGGGCACGTCGGTGAGCGAGTTGGTCGGGCCGGGACCGATTACGGTGACGCGCGCCGGTGGCTGTGTGGCCGGGCGCGCGGGCTGGGCGCGGAGCGCGAGGGTTGGCAGGGCCAGCGCCGGTAGCGCGGTGGCCACCAGCACCCCGGCGCGCCATCGCGCGCCGGGGGAAGTGAAGATCGGACGGGAACGCTGAACCATGGAGAAGTCCGAGACCTTAGTGGAAGGGAAGCACGAACGGAGACGTCTTGTTCTGCACCAGTGTCCGGTTCATGTCGTGCTTGATGACCACGGTCTTGGCAGCGGCGTCGTACGTGAAGGCGTCCATCTCGAAGGCCCGCGGGATGAAGGACGGGACTTGCGCCAGCGTGTACGGCTCGCCGTCCTTGGTGTTCTTGTTGGCGATGACTTCTGTCTGTGCCACGGGGAGCTTGATGCCGAGGTCGGCCAGGCGGCGTCCTTCGGCGATGAAGATTTCCTGGCGCATGAGGTACAGCACGTACAGCGCGTCGTCGGCCGTGGTGATGGCGTCGATACGGGCGGTCGTGACCGAGGTGCCGGAGACGGTCGCCACGCGGACGGTCGGCAGGGAGCGCGTGAGCACGAAGCCGTCCTGCAACGGCTGTCCGGGCGCGAACGCGACCTTCGTATCCGCCGTGTTCGGATAGAGCACCTTGCCGGCCGCGCGACCGCGCAGCTGCAGGCGACTGTCCCACGACTCGGTGGTGCGCGTGAGCACCAGCGCCAGCAGCAGCTTCAGGCGATCCTTCGCCGCCGTGAGGTTGTTGTCGGCGATGTTGCCTTCGGCGATGATCAAGTGCGCCTCCTCCGACTTCTGGAAGGCGATCGGGCTCTGGATCGTCGCACCCCGGTTGAGGAACTTGGGATCCAGGAAGTCGAGACGCGGCAACGGCTGGAAGTTGTTGACGGAGCTCGTCAGCACGCCCGTCATGTTGTTGGACGGGCCGTTGATCGGATCAAACGTGGCATTGCGGATGAAGGTCGGATTGGCCGTGAGCAGCGCCTGCGCTTCTTCGACCGCCTTCGCCTTGTTGCCCAACCGGTGGTACGCCCGCGCGAGGGCCAGCGTATAGCTGTTCCTGCTGGCCACATCGGTGGAGAGCGTGCGCGCCTGCGCGAAGTCGGCGACCGCCGCATTCAGATGCGTCTGCGCATCTGCGACGGGGCCGTTGATCACCGCGGGCAGGCCGACGAACATTTCCCCCGCGAACAAGCTGGCGACGCCGCGCAGGTAATAAGTCTCGGCCTTGTCGTTCGGGGTCACGAGTGGATCCCGCGGGACCTCGCTGTCCAGCCCGAAGCTCGCCATGTAGCGGAGTCGCGCGATGGTGTTCTGGATCGACGTGACGTCGGGGTCGACGTACAGAATATTCGGCGCGTCGAACTGCTGGTTGTTGGTCGTGTAGTTGTTGAAGTAGTTGTCCGACCCGAGCTCCGCATTCTGCACGACGCCGTTGAGCGTGAGCAGAAATTGGCGGCTGGTGCCGCGCAGCCAGGAGGCGCCGGCCGCCGGGGTGCTGAGGAACTGCTGGTCGGTGAGGTTCGGATTCCGGACCTCGGTGGGCGTAAACACGTTGCAGGCCCCAAGTGCGGTGGCCGCGAGCATCGGCGCGAACAGGCGGACCGACGCAGGAATCAATGTCTGTCGGCGCATGATCAGAACCCGAAGCGAAGAGTGAGGAGGAAGGTGCGCGGGCTGCTGTCGGTGGCGTAGTTGAATCCGCCCACCGCGGCACCACCCTGCACCGAGGTCGACGAGAAGTCGGTCTCCGGATCGAAGGTGGACGCGGTCCAGCGCCACGGATTGGCGATGGAGAACGCCACGCGCAGATCCTTGGCGCCACGCGGCAGGAGCTTTTCGGGCATCCGGTAGTCCGCGGTGAGGTTGCGGATGGCCACGTAGTCCGTGTTCTGAATCCACAGGTTCTGCACCTGCGACCAG
>CAIUOO010000021.1 GCA_903900795.1 uncultured Gemmatimonadota bacterium
CGACAGCGGCTGGGTTGACCTGCGTCAGGGACTCGGCCGCCCGGTGGAAGGGCTCTCGGTGAGCGCCAGCACGCCGGGCGTAGTGTTCGAGGACCTGCTCATCATCGGCAGTTCGGTGCCCGAGGCGTTGCCCAGCGCTCCTGGCGACATTCGCGCCTTCGACATCAATACCGGCGCGCTGCGCTGGAGCTTTCACACCATTCCGCACCCGGGTGAGCCCGGCTACGAAACGTGGCCACCCGATGCGTGGAAGATCGCCGGCGGCGCCAACGCCTGGGCCGGTGTCACGCTCGACACCAAACGGGGCATGGTGTTCGCCGCCACCGGCTCGGCGTCATACGACTTCTACGGTGCGAACCGGCTGGGCGACAACCTGTATGCCAACAGCGTCCTGGCGCTCGACGCACGCACGGGCAAATACGTGTGGCACTATCAGGTGCTCAAGCACGACCTGTGGGATCGCGACCTGCCGGCCGCGCCGACGCTCGTCACCATTACGCGCGGCGGTCGTAAAATCGACGCCGTGGCGCAGATCACGAAGACGGGCCATACGTGGCTGTTCGAGCGCGAAAAGGGCACACCGCTCTTTCCCGTGGAGGAGCTCACCATGCCCGGCATCGCGCTTGGTGAAGACAAGCCGGCGGCGTCGCAGTTCTTCCCCACCATGCCGGCGCCGTTCGCGCGCCAGCAGCTCACACGCAATGATCTCACCAATCGCACACCCGCCGCGCGCGCCTCGGCGCTCAAGATCTTCAACGAGTACAAGACGACGCACCCGTACGACGCACCGAATACCCGCGGGACCATTGTGTATCCAGGTGTGGACGGCGGCGGCGAGTGGGGCGGTCCGGCGTTCGATCCGACCACCGGCCTGCTGTATGTGAACTCCAACGAAATGGCCTGGCTGCTCAAGCTCGTGCCGCGCAGCGACAAGTCGTTGTACGCCGCCAACTGCGCCGGCTGTCACGGCGAGAAGCTGCAGGGCTCGGCCGCCGGCCCCACGCTCATGGACATCGCCAAGCGCCGCTCGAAGGAGCAGCTGGCCACGATCATCCGCGAAGGCACCGGTCGCATGCCGGCCTTCGGCACCGCGCTCGAAGGCGGCGCCGTAAACGACATCGTGAGCTACCTGCTCACCGGCAAGGACAACTCGGCCGCGCTCGTGGGCACGACGCCGTACATGTTGCCGTATCGCACGGCGTTCTTCGACATCTTCCTCGACCACGAAGGCTATCCCGGCATCAAGCCGCCCTGGGGCACACTCAACGCGATCGACCTGAACGCCGGCACCATCAAGTGGTCGATTCCCTTCGGCGAGTATCCGAAGCTGGCCGCGAAGGGCATCAAGAACACGGGCACCGATAACTACGGCGGCGCCATCGTGACCGAGAACGGCTTGCTGATCATTGCCGCCACCACCTACGACAACAAGATCCGCGCGTACGACAAGACCAACGGCCGCCTGTTGTGGGAAGCGAAGCTCCCGGCCGCTGGCAACGCCACGCCCAGCACGTACATGGTCGACGGCAAGCAGTATCTCGTGATCGCCTGTGGTGGTGGCAAGAACGGCGCGCCGAGCGGCGGGACGTACGTGGCCTTCGCGTTGCCCTGACGGCAACGGGCGCCGTACATTCGGCGCATGACTTTTCGCATCGCTCCCCGTGGGGCGCCAGCCGCCCTGGCGCTCCTGCTCGCCGCCATTCCCTCGGCCACGCAGGCACAGTCGGCTGAGTTGGCGGCCATGACCGACAAGATCTTCGCGGCCTGGAACTCCACCCATACACCGGGATGCGCCGTCGGCATCGCGCAGGGCGGCAAGGTGCTGCTCACCCGCGGCTACGGCATGGCCGACTTGGCCGGTGCGCGGCCGATTCTTCCCGGCACCATCCTCGAGTCAGGCTCGGTGGCGAAGCAGTTCACCGCCACCGCCATCATGCTGTTGGTCAACGACGGCAAACTCCGCCTCGACGACGATGCGCGTACCGTGCTGCCCGAACTTCCCGTGTACGGACGCACGATCACCTTTCGCCATCTGCTCACGCACACGAGCGGCCTGCGCGAATGGAGCAACTTGGTGGCGTGGCAAGGATGGCCGCGCGGCACGCGCGTGCACACCCAGAGCGACGCGTTCGAGCTGATCACGCATCAGCGGGCGCTCAACTATCCCGTGGGCGACTACTACTCGTACACGAACTCCGGCTTTCTGCTGCTGCGCACCATCATCGAGCGCGTGAGCGGGATGCCCTTCACGCAGTTCACCGCACAGCGGATCTTCACGCCGCTCGGCATGACCAACACGCAGTGGCGTGATGATTTTACGCGGATCGTGCCTGGGCTGGCGCAAGCGTATTCGCGACGGGCCGATGGATTGCACATAGACATGCCCAACGACAACGTGATCGCGGCCGGTGGTTTGCTCACGACGGTTGCCGACTGGCTGCGCTGGAATGATCATCTCACGAAGAAGACGTTGGGCGCCGGCGTGGTAGATTCACTCACGCGCCGCATGAAACTCACCAGCGGCCTCGAGATCGCCTACGCACTCGGTCTCACGGTCAACAACTACCGCGGCCTGCGCGAGATCTCACACAGCGGCTCCACGGCGGGCTACGGCACGTATCTCGCCCGGTACCCCGAGCAGAACGACCTCTCGATCGCCGTGATGTGCAATGTCGCCAACGCCGGGGCGACCGGGCTCACCCATGCCATCGTGGACGCCATGGTGCCGGGACTCCCACGCGCCGCGGCGGCGGATACCATCCCCACCGACCTCGCGGCCGTCGCCAAGCTGGTCGGCCTCTATCGCGATACGCGGACGAACACCGTCACCGTGCTCGACACGGCGCGTGGTCGGTTACGTCGCGACGGCGGTGCAGCCGTCGTCGCGTTGCGCGGTGGTGGATACCAGCTTGGCGCGTCGCGGGTGCAATTCACCACCGACGCCATCGGCAGGCCGGTCACGCTGCGCATCCCCACCTCCGATGGTGACACGGTGGTACACGCGTTCATGGCCGCGGAACGCTGGAAACCGAGCGCGGCGGAGCTGGCCGGCATTGCCGGCCGGTACCGGAACGAGGAAATCGGCGTCACCTTCACCGTGGGCGCGGCGGGTGACCGGCTCACGATCAGCCCGCGCGTCGGGGTCACCGACACGCTGTCGGCCACGTATCGCGACGCCTTCGGCGACAGCGACGAGACCGTCTGGTTCGTGCGCGACAGGCAAGGGCGCGTGTCGGCCATGCACTTCGGCAGTGGACGCGCCTGGGACGTCGTGTCCGTGCGCATGAAGTAGCGGTCTCGCACCAACCGTGTCACATGACGTCGCTCCCTCTCCTACTTCGCCCGGGGTGGACGCACCGTACGCTTATGTCATTACACATCTCGCTTCGCCACGCCCTGCTGGTCGGCGGCGCATTGTTGGGCGGTGCCTGCTCTCCCGCGAAATCCAACGGGTCGCGCGCCACCGTCAATGAGCCGCGTCGGCTTCCCACCGGCGCGACGCTCGACCCCGCCGGCACACAAGTCGATGTCGGGAGCTTCCCGCTCACCGTCGTCGTCTCCCCCGACTCCGCGCACCTGCTGCTCCTCCTGAACGGGTGGAGGCAGCAAGGGGTGCAGGTGGTTGATCGACGCACGGGGGCAGTCGTCCAGACGGCTGAGCAAACGGCCGCGTTCGTCGGCCTCGTGTTTTCGCCCGACGGACGCACCGTCTTCGCGTCGGGAGGCAACACGGACGCGGTGTATCGCTATGACTGGAACGGCCAACGGCTCACGCGCCGGGACTCGCTCACGATCCGCGTGAAGCGCAATGCGCGCGTGGCCGGCACCAGCTACCCCGCCGGACTGGCCGTGAGTCGAGACGGAAAACGCCTCTACGTGGCCGAGAATCTGGCCGACTCCATCGCCGTCGTTGACCTCGCCTCTGGCGACGTCGTGCAGCGGGTCGCGGCGGGGCGCTATCCCTACGCCGTAGTGGTCGGCGCCAGCGGCGATGTCTTCGTGTCGAGCTGGGGGACGCGCGATGTGCATGTGTTGCGCGAAAGCCCGCGAGGCCTCGTGGCGGAGGCGCGCATTCCGGTGGAACGTCATCCGTCGACGCTGCTGCTGTCCGCGAATGGCGAGCGACTCTTCGCCGTCTCCGCGTCGACAGATGCGATCAGCGTGGTCGACACCCGCCGCCGTGCGGTGGTCAGCACGCTGCGCGACCCGACACCGGCCAATCTGGGTCAGGGCAGCACCCCCATGGGCCTGCAACTCTCGTCCGATGGCGCCACGCTGTACGTCACGGAAGGCGACAACAATGCGCTGGCGGTATTCTCGTTGAGCGCCGTCACGGCCGGCCGGGCGGGCGGCACGAAGGACTCGCTGCTTGGGCGCGCGCCGGTGGGGTGGTATCCCGCCGCGGTCGCGCTCGTCGGTGACACGTTACACGTGGTCGATGCCAAGGGGCGAGGGACCGCGCCGAACCCGCGACTGCCGCAGCCGGGTGAAACGGACGCGGCCGCCCGAGCGGTGAACTATACCGCCGGACAACTCAACGGTACGATCACCAAACTGCCGGTGGCCCAGCTGGGCGGCGACGTGCTCGCTTCGCTGTCGGCCCGCGTGGCCCGCGCCAATCACTGGGAGAATCGCGCGACGGCGGTCGGTATGCCGCCGGTCACGCACGTGATCTATGTGATCAAGGAGAACCGCACGTACGATCAGGTGTTCGGTGATCTGCCCCAGGGCGACGGCGACACCAGCCTCGTGTTCTTTCCCCGAGCGAATTCGCCGAATCATCACGCCCTCGCCGAGCGTTTCGGTCTGTTCGATCGTTTCTTCGTGAACGCCGAAGTGAGCGCCGACGGACACAACTGGAGCATGGCGGCCTACACCACGGACTACACGCAGAAGACCGTTCCCTCGAACTATTCCGCACGAGGGCGCAGTTACGACTACGAGGGCGCCAATCGCGGCCGCGTACCGATGGACGACGGCGACGACGATGTCGCAGAACCGGCGAACGGATATCTCTGGGATCTTGCGCAGCGAAAGGGGATCACGTTCCGCAACTTCGGTGAGTTTGTGGCGCCTGAGGGGGCCACCGGCGCGGCCCCGGCTGGCTATCGCGGCCTCAAGCCGTTCCTGCGCGCCAACACCAGCCGCGCGTACCCGGGATACGATCTCGACATCCCCGATCAGCGGCGGGCCGATGTGTGGATCTCGGAGTTGAAAGGATTTGCCGCGGCCGGCGAGATGCCTCGGCTGCAGATCGTCCGCCTCCCCAATGACCACACGTCGGGCGCATCGGCCGGCAAGCCGACGCCGCAAGCCTACATGGCGGACAACGACTTGGCGCTCGGTCGTATGATCGAGGCGCTCTCGAACACCGCGTTCTGGGAGAAGACGGCCGTCTTCGTTCTCGAGGACGACGCGCAGGCCGGTCCGGATCACGTGGATTCGCACCGGTCGCTCCTACTCGTGATCTCCCCGTGGGCACGCGCCGGACTCCACCGCCGCTTCGTGAACACCACCGATGTGATCGCGACCATGGAGTCCCTCCTCGGCCTTGACGCGCTGTCGCCATTCGATCACTTCGGACGACCGCTCCGGGAAATCTGGCGCACGTCACCGGACCTCAGGCCGTATCGGGCGCTGACGCCGTCGGTGCCACTCACCGACCGCAATGCCGCGAGCGGCCGGGACGCCGAGGAATCACGTCAGCTCGATTTGCGCTACGAAGACGTGGCGGAAGAGGATCTGTTCAATAGGATTCTGTGGCGGAGCATCAAGGGATCATCCCGCCCGTATCCCGGTCCGACGCGGATGTCTGCCGCAGAGGTGCTACGAAGCTGGTAACTTTCCGGCTCCGTACGTGGTGTATTCCTGACCGGAGCGTATGTCTACCCTGTTCTCCCCGCTTACGCTCCGCTCGCTCACCCTGCGCAATCGCGTGGGCGTGTCGCCGATGTGTCAGTATTCCAGCGCAGACGGCTTCGCCACCGACTGGCATTTCGTGCATCTGGGGGCGTTCGCCACCGGTGGTGCGGGGCTGGTGATCACGGAGGCTGCCGCCGTTACGCCAGAGGGGCGCATCAGCCCGCAGGATTTGGGGATCTGGGACGACGCGCACATTCCCATGCTGCGCCGCATTACCGATTTCTGCCGTGCGCAGGGCGCGGTGATGGGTATTCAGCTGGCCCACGCCGGTCGCAAGGCCAGTGCGCGCCGTCCGTGGGAACAACCCAGTGGCGTGGTGCCCGTATCCGAGGGTGGATGGGACAACGTGATGGCACCGAGCGCGGTGCCGTTTGCGCCACACTTTGCGCGGCCGCATGCACTCTCGATTGACGGCATCGCGCACGTCATCGCGTCGTTCCAGTCGGCGACCCGACGTGCCGTCGACGCCGGATTCCAGGTGGTCGAGTTGCACGCGGCACACGGGTACCTGCTGCATGAGTTCCTGTCGCCGATTTCGAATCAGCGCACCGACCACTACGGCGGGTCGTTCGACAATCGCGTTCGGCTCCTGCTCGAGGTGACCGATGCCGTGCGCGCCGAATGGTCGCTGGCACTGCCGATGATCGTGCGTCTCTCGGCGACCGACTGGGCGGACGGCGGCTGGAACATCGAGGACTCGGTACGGCTCTCGAAGCTGCTGAAGGCACGCGGTGTCGATGTCATCGACTGCTCGTCGGGCGGGCTCGCCGCCCATCAACAGGTCACGATCAGCCCAAGCTACCAGGTGCCATTCGCGCGCCGCATCCGCGCCGAGGTCGGCATCGCCACCGCGGCGGTTGGGCTCATCACCGAGGCGGCACAGGCCGAGCAGATTGTCGCCGATGGCAGCGCCGACCTGGTGTTGCTCGGGCGCGAACTCCTGCGCAATCCGCGGTGGCCGCTGCTGGCAGCCCATGCGCTGGGCGCCCAGATCACGTGGCCGCCGCAGTACGAACGCGCCCGTCAGTAAGGCAGAACAGAACCGAGAGCTTTCCGTGGTATTCAGGGAGTCGACACGTAGATTGTCTCCACGCTGGCATCACGCCCCCCGCCCCCTGATCGACGCCCATGCATCAGCACCCGTCCATGTTCGGCCACGCGAAGGAAGACACTGTGGCCGGCTTCGTGGTCTTTCTCGTCGCCCTACCGCTCTGCCTCGGCATTGCGATCGCCTGTGGGGTCCCGCCCGTGTCCGGGCTCATCGCCGGCATTGTCGGCGGCCTGGTGGTGCCGTGGATCAGCCGCTCTGCCCTCTCGGTGACCGGGCCCGCCGCCGGCCTCACGTCCATCGTGCTGGTGGAAGTGCAAAAGCTCGGGGGGGTGAACCCGTTCCTCACGGCGGTCATCATCGCCGGCGCGCTCCAGTTCGTGCTCGGCGTTATTCGGGCCGGCCGCTTCGCCGCGTTGGTGCCCTCGTCGGTGATCAAGGGCATGCTGGCCGCCATCGGCATCACGATCATCCTGAAGCAGCTGCCCGTGGCCGTGGGATCGGATCAAGGGCTCTCAACCATGCTCGCGCAGCACAACGCCGGCGCGGTCGCGATCGCGCTCGTGTCGCTCGTGATTCTGTACGGCTGGAAGCACACCCCGCTGGCCAAGATCAAGCTCATCTCGCCGGCGCTGGTGGTCGTGCTCGTGGCGAGCGGCATGGCGGCGGCACTGGCCTCGTCGCCCACGTTCGCGCTGGATACCCGGCATTTCGTGGACGTGCCACTCGGCGGCGTGGGTGCGCTGTACGCGGCATTGCCGCGTCCCGAATGGGCAGCGTTTATGAATCCGGCGGCCTGGGCAGCTGGTGCCACGATTGCCGTCGTGGCCAGCATCGAGACGCTGTTGTCGCTGCAAGCCGTCGACCGGCTCGATCCGCTCAAGCGGCACAGCCCGCCCGATCGTGAGTTGCTCGCGCAGGGGGCCGCGAACACCGTGTCCGGCTTGCTCGGCGGACTGCCGGTCACCGCGGTCATCGTGCGAAGCGGCGCCAATGTGGCCGCCGGTGGACGCGAGCGCATGTCGGCGCTCGTGCATGGCCTGCTGCTCCTTGGCGCCGTCCTCTTCGCCGGCCCGCTCCTGAATCGCATTCCGCTCGCCTGTCTGGCCGCCGTGCTGATTCAGGTCGGTCTCAACCTCTGCAAGCCGGCGCTCTTCACCACGCAGATCAAGCTGGGCATCACGCAGCTCCTGCCGTTCGCGATCACGATTGCCGCGGTGCTGGCGCTCGACCTGCTGAAGGGTGTCATCATCGGCATCGTCATGGGCATCGCCTTCGTGCTGTATGAAAACTCGAAGCGTGCCGTGGTCGCCACGAGGGACGACGCCGGTGTCTGGCAGCTGCGTTTCCGTCGCGACGGCACCTTCGTGTCGAAGCCGGGCATCGTGTCCACGCTGGATGAGGTGGATGATGGTGAAACGGTCATCATCGACGGCCACGACGAATACATCGATCATGACGTGAAAGAAGTGCTGGCTACCTTTGTCGAAAATGCCCAGCATCGTAACATCACCGTGACGGTGCGCGGTATCGATCTCACGCAGGCGCAGGGCGGCGGCGGGCACTGAGTATGTCGGCCACGGCGCATCACGGCACGGCCGACGCACACGAGGCCGATCCCGTGTCGCGCGCGCTCGCCGCGGCCCACGGCATTCTCCCCGATCAGGGCCCGATCGGGGTGTTCATTCACCACAATACGCTGCACGCCTTTCAGCACCTGCCCTTCCACGAAGGCGTGCAGGCCGGTGCCGCGGCCCTCGGGGCGCGTCCGTACTTGAGCTTGCGTGAATTTCGCGCGGCGCTCGCCGTCGGTCGTGTGGCGGAGTCGGATGTGCGCCACGAGATCGATCGGGCGCTGGGCGATCGGGCACGCGAGCTGGTGCTGTCCGGCCTGTCGCGCGGCGCGTTGTGGGCCGAGCTCACGCTGACCGATGCCGACAGCGACGATGCTGCGGCACTCGCGTATCTGCTTCGCGCGGGGGAGGCCCGCCCCTGTCGCGAGCCGGTACGCTGGGCGGCGTGCCTCGCGCGGGTTTCGCGCGGCCCGCGCCTTTCGCCGCATGACACGCGACACCTGCGACGCCATCGTGACCTCCTGGTGGCACTCGGCCAGGCCGACACCGATGTCGCCGTGCATGGCGAACTGATTCGGCTCTCGTCGGGCTTCCTCGATCAGGGGCAGGCACAGGTGAGCGCGCCCTATCGCGAGAAGGGCTTCCTGCGCGCGGTGTCCGAAAGCTATGCCGATGGTGCGTCGCCTCCCCGCGCGTGCCGCGGCGTGGACGACGACATGCGTGCCGTGTTCGCGGCCAACGAACCGCCAACGGCAGTGATTCAGCGCATGCTGACGGCCCTCGGTGTCGTGGGTGACGCGGTCGAACCGTTCCTGCTCGCCACCGCGCTGGCGCTGCCCGGCTGGACCGGCATGTTCGCGCGCCTGCAGCGCCACCCCGAGGAGCATCCGGACGGCGGCGCCGTATCCCTCGAGGAATTTCTGGCCGTTCGGCTGCTCCTCGAGCATCGTGCCGTACGGCGCGCCTGTGCATCGGCCGGGCTACCATTCGACTGGTCGGCGCTCCAACGTCTGGCGCCAGCGCTCCCCACGCGCGATCCAGTGCTCGACGCCTGGTTGCTGTTCTCGCTGGCGACGTCGGCACATCTCGATGCCGCGGCGATCCTCGCCCTCACCGACGTTGCGCTCGCGACGCTCTGGGCCGAGTGCGTGGCGTGCACCGACCTCGCGCGCCGCCAGATCTTTCACGAGGCCTACGAGCGCTCCTATCGCACGGTCATTCTCGATGCGGTGGCAGCCCGACGTGCCCTCCCCGACGATGCGCCGACCGGCAAGCGCCCACGGGGCCAGTTCGTGTTCTGTATCGATGAACGTGAAGAGTCGATCCGCCGTGCGCTGGAAGAACAGCACGCCGGCTACATCACCTTCGGCACCGCAGGCTTTTTCGGCGTCGCCATCGACTACATGGGACTCGACGACCATGCCGTCGCCGCGCACTGTCCGGTCGTCGTCACGCCAGCGCACGAAGTCCACGAGCAGCCAGTGTATACCGCACTCGCACGACACGAAGTGCGGCAGCGGGTGCGCGATCGTTGGCTGGGGTGGGAACGGCGTGCGGCGGTGGCTTCGCGCACGCTCAGCGGCGGCGCCGGTCTCTCGTTCCTGCTCGGGCCCCTCTCCGGTCTGAAAACCCTCGCGCGCGTCGCCGCGCCGCGATCGTCGCTGCAGTGGGGGCAGCGGCTGGTGTCGCGCTTGGCGCCGGTGCCCACAACGCGGCTCTCCGCGTTCCGCGTGGACGACAGCGCGCGCATCGTGGACGGCGGCAAGCCGGTCGGCTTCTCGCTCGACGAGTCGATCGACCGGGTCACGGCCGTGCTTACGAATCTCGGGCTGGTGCGTGACTTCGCCCCGATCATCGTCTTTCTGGGTCACGGGTCCACGAGCCTGAACAATCCGCACGAGTCAGCGCATGACTGCGGCGCCTGCGGCGGACGGCGCGGCGGCGCGAATGCGCGCGTGTTCGCCGACATGGCGAACCGCCCCGATGTCCGTGACGGCGTGCGGCGGCGTGGCATCAATATCCCGAACGACACCTGGTTCGTAGGCGCGTTGCACGACACCGCCAGCGACAGCGTGCGCTACTACGATCTCGAAACGCTGCCGACATCGCTGGTGTCGGCGTTCGAAGAAGTGTTCGGTGCTCTCGAAATCGCGCGCCGCGAGGATGCGCTCGAACGCAGCCGTCGCTTCGACGATGCCCCGCTCGATCTCACCCCCGACGCGGCACTCCTGCACGTCGAGGCGCGCTCGTCGCACCTCGCGCAGCCGCGACCGGAGTATGGGCACTGCACCAACGCCATCTGCATCGTGGGCCGTCGACACCTTACCCGCGGACTGCACCTCGATCGGCGGGCGTTCCTCGTGAGCTACGATCCCGGTGTCGACGAGCACGACAAAGTGCTGGAGCGCATTCTCGCCGCCGTGGGCCCCGTCGGGGCGGGCATCAGTCTCGAGTACTACTTCTCGTCGGTAGACAACGAGACGTTCGGCTGCGGAACCAAGCTGCCGCACAACGTCACGGGACTCATCGGCGTGATGAATGGGCACCAGAGTGACCTCCGCACGGGCCTGCCCAGGCAGATGGTCGAGATTCACGAGCCGATGCGCTTGTTGCTGATCGTCGATGCGTCACCGGAGTCGTTGTTGACGGTGGCGTCGCGTCAGGCCGAGGTGGCTGAGCTGGTGACG
>CAIUOO010000022.1 GCA_903900795.1 uncultured Gemmatimonadota bacterium
CGAATTGGCCAACGCCAACCAGCAGCTCACGACGTCGCTCGGACGTCTCAACGTGACCGTCGAAGCGTATCCGGAGCTCAAGTCGAACGAGAACTTCCTGCGGTTGCAGGATGAACTCACCGGCACCGAGAATCGCATCGCTGTCTCGCGGACTGATTACAACGGCGCCGTGCGTCTGTACAACGAGTACATCCGCAAGTTTCCCGCGGTCCTCACCGCCAAGGCGACGGGTGCCAAGCCGCGTGCCTATTTCGAGGTGACCGACGCCGCGTCGCGCGCGGCGCCGACCGTCGACTTCAAGAAGTAACTGCGGGGTCGCCCCGTTACATCTTGTTCTTTTCGTAGAGCAGATTGCGCGGGGCGACACGCCATTCGTACCACCGATCGACCGGCTGACCGCCATTCACCGCGGGGTCGCTCCGGTCACTGCGTATTTGCGTCCGGATGCGGACGCCGATGACATCGTTGCCGTCGTTCGTCGTGTCGGCGTCGAGGCCGTCATACGTTGGACGTTCGGCCCCGGAGACGAACACGAGCCGCCCCTCGAACGCCTGAACGCCGGTGGCGACCACCTCGCCGTCGGGCGTGCCGCTTGCCGTGAGCCGTTCGGCGCGCATGAGTTGCTTCGTCGACGGGATTCGCCAGTACATCACCGCATGCAGTCGTTGAATCGTGGTGCCCGATCGTGACAGGAGCAGGCCGTCGAGCCCCGCGTCGCGGTTGACCAGTCGTGTCGTGGGCAGGAACTCAATGCGAAACAGCCCGGCCCCCTGATCCGCGACGCTCGTGAGCAACAAGAGCCGACGCGTCGTTCCGACCTGCAGTCGTACGAGATCGCCCGCTTTGACCTGGTACGCGCCGTCCACCTTCTTGAATTCGATACACGTCGCACCACAGGTGCCGCCGGCTGGATAATTCGGCAGGGTATCGCCGTCGTCGAAGATCGGGTACACCGGCGCCTCGTTCGGCTCGAACGGCACCGATAGCACCGAGATGGTGTCGCCGACGGCACCAAGCGCGGAGAACACCGACGTGCCGACCATGGCGATGCCCGCCTCCTGGACGTCGCGGGCCAGCGATAGCCCCACGAATCGTGCGCCGCGATCCACGCCCTCGCGCACGGTCCACGAGCGTCGTGTCTGCCAGCTGTTCAACGAAAAGGCGGTCGCCGATACAATCACCACCATGCCGACGGTCATCGAGATCAGCACTTCGGCCAGCGTGAAGCCACGACGGGCGCGCCGGGGCATGACCGTGCACGTACGCATTAGCGCGCCCCGGAGAGACCGTTGCCGCGAAACAGCAACGTGGTGAGCACCACGGGAGTCGACGCGCGCGGATAGTCGACCTTGACGTCGATCTTGAGGAGATTCCGGCGCGTTTCGGTGACCGTCATCGTACGCACGTAGGGGCCGCTGGCGTCTGGCGTTCCTTCGGCGCCGAGCCGAACCGACGACTCGGCCTGCACCAGCCACGGATCTCGCGTCCGAACCTGTTCGAGATACCCACGCGCGATGGCGATGGCGTTGGTCCGATTCTGCGCCAGCGTCTGCAGTTTGATCGTGCTGGCATTCGCACTCGCCAGCGACGAGAGGCCGACCGCGAGCAGGATGATGGCGACGATCATGGAGACGAGCGTGAAGCCCCGGCGCCTCGACGTGGTCCGGCGGGCGCCAGGGCGACGCAGTCGATGGCGGGTCACTGCCAGCCTCCGCTCTGTTTGTAGGTCCAGAATCGCACATTACCCGACGGCGTGACTTGAATCGCCACGACGGCGTACGGGTCGTTGTCATTCGCCAGGTAGACGACGCCGCGCGCTCCCATCGGTGTGGTCAACCCTCGGGAGTCGAACTCGATGCGTCCATCGGGGAACGTGACCGATCCCGACGACAGATCGCCGGGAATTGCCTCGGCGGCTCCACGACTGTATTGCACACGCGGTGGCAGCTCGCGGATGCCGAAGCCGCGAAGTGCCTGCCATTCGACGGCGGACTCGGCGATCATGCCGTCGCCGTTGTCATCCAGATAGCCACCGTACGTGCGCGCACTCGTATTGAACGCCACCCGGACCATTTCGCGCGTCGAGAGCGAACGGGTGCGCGCGACATCCATGTCCTGCGCAAGTTGAATGCCCGCCAGTTGCACCTCCGTCTTCTCGGAGATGCGGAACTTGGGCAGGATCATCGCCATCATGATGCCGACGATCGCGACAACCGACAGCAGTTCGATAATGGTAAAGCCGCGTTGGTCGCGGGTGAACGTGGTTCGTGCCATACGAATCCCGGGGAAGCCCCGACTAGGACAGTGAAGCGATCAGTACAACGGCCGGAACGCGGTCTGGAGCACCGTGCCGACGGAGGGCGTTCCCGGTGGAAGCCGTTCAGGGAAGCGGAAATTCACGTCGAAGCTCCATTGGCGGGTTGGGGGCAAATAGTAGATGCCGCTGGCGAAGCCCACATTGGTGGCGTTGTTCCACGGGCCAAAGACGAAGCGACTCCGGTAGAGCGACACCAGTGAGCCGGTGTAGGTGAAGGTCACGCCGCTCCAGTTCTCCAGGAAGCGCGGGAAGTTTTCAAGCCCCCCGCCATAGGCGGCGCCGCCGCAACCCGCCCGTGCATAGTCACACGGCGTGGCCGAGTGGCCGGCCAGCAAGGCCGCTCTGACGGTCGTAGGGCGCGCGACGCGCTGTTGAAACGTGGTCTGCAGCGTGTCACACCATCCGACCGCCGCGCCGCAACGTGTGGCGAGCGACGACGGCTTCGCCGCCATCGCCGGATTGGGCGGATTGGAAAGAAAGGTGATCGCGTCACCCATGATGGCCGCCGGTCGCCAGATGGTCGTGTTGTAATCACCGAGAATGTAGAGCGGACGCTCTGTCACCATGCTCAGACCGCCGGTGTCCGCGGATACACTCGGTTTCGGCAGCTGCGTGCCCTGACGCAGTCGGACGGCCACGAGATCCTTGTTCGTGTTGCCACCGACATTGGTGAAGTTGAGGTAGATGATGCGCGGCGCGCGCGTCGCACTGGCGGCGTCGCTCCAGATGCGCAGCGAATCCATGTGGACGTCGATCAGGTCGGGGCGCAGGTCCTCGCGGCCTTCGTAGAATGCATTGCGACGCGGCTTGAATATTCTGGCACAGGCGGCGGCGTCCGGGACCTGTAAGTCATCGGTGCGCGTGTGCACCATGAAGTTCGCGCAGAGCTGTGACTTCATCGTGTTGGTGTCGACGACGTCGAACACCGCTGCGTTGATCGTGATGTACCAGTCGGATTTCCACGCCATCTTCACGTCCTGTACCATCGGACTGTCGCCTGCACTGCGGGGCTGCACCAGCGTTACCGGCGCCACGTTCGTGGGCAACGGCAGCTTGAGCGGGCGCACGCCATGCGCCGCGGACATCAATCGGCCGTTGAA
>CAIUOO010000023.1 GCA_903900795.1 uncultured Gemmatimonadota bacterium
CTCAGACTCAACCGGTCGTCGCAACAGTGGTTGCTTGCGTAGATCGTAGTAGCTCGTTGAAGGCTTCGGCAGGGGTGCGCCAGCCAAGAGTTTTCCGAGGACGGGTGTTAAGGGCGAGCGCGACCGCTGCGAGGTCTGATGCACGGTGTGCACTGAGGTCCGTGCCCTTCGGGAAGTACTGTCGCAGCAGACCGTTGGTGTTCTCGTTCGTGCCGCGTTGCCAGGGACTGCGTGGATCGCAGAAGTAAACCGCCAAGCCGGTGTCGATGCGCAGTACCGCGTGTTCCGCCAACTCGGCGCCTTGATCCCACGTCCGCGAACGACGCAAGTGCGTGGGCAGCTGCTGCATGGCGCGCGTGATCGCATCGCGCACGGCGGCCGCGCCGTGGCCTGCGAGCGGTGGGCCGTTCTTCGTGTCGGTGACGCGCATGCCTGGCGTGTGTCCCACCATGCGCGGCAGGTGCAGCAGGAGCGTGAAGCGGCTGGTGCGCTCCACGAGCGTGCCGATGGCCGAGCTTTCGAGGCCGAGAATGAGATCGCCCTCCCAATGCCCGGGCACCGCGCGATCCTCAACCTCGGGCGGACGCTCGCTGATCAGAATCTCTGGGGTGACGAAGTGCCTCCCACTACGGCCCGTGCGCGCGCGTGGTACGCGAAGCGCCCGCCCCGTTCGCAGGCACGCGGTGAGTTCCTGCCGCAGTGCCCCTCGGCCTTGGATGTACAGCGCTTGGTAAATCGCTTCCGCGCTGATGCGCATCGTGAGATCGTGTGGGAAGTCGAGCACCAGACGGTGCGCGATCTGCGCAGGGCTCCAGGCGCGGCCCCACCGGCGATGCTGCCGTCGCCCCTTCTTCCGACCGTTCCATTCGACGGACGGCCCGTGGACCCGTCGGCCGCTGGGTGTGGTGATCATGCCGGCCAGACGCTCCTGTACATACTGCCGCAGCGTGGGATTCACCGCCAGCTTCGCGGCCTTCGGACGCTGCGCGGCGCGATCCGCGTGCCACTGCGCCGTCGTCGCCGTGTAGTCGAGGTGACCCGATCGTCGCCCCGCATTACGGCGTAGCTCCCGCGAGATCGTGGACGGCGCACGGCCCAAACGACGCGCGCACTCACGCACGCCAAGCCCTTGGATGTGCAGAAGCGCGAGGTGTTCACGCTCGGCAAAGGAGAGATAGCGGCCGCTGAGCGGCGGCGCCGATGGTGCGAGGTGAGTGGGCGGCATCCCCCCAGCATGCCGGAACCAGCGCGTCCCCACCACCCACGACACACGCGCCTCCAGCACGGCCCGCTCCGGATACAGCCCACGCGCGATAGCTGCCCAAAAGCAGACACGGTCTTCGCGTCGACCGACCGGTGGACGTCCGGGGGAACGGAGCGGCTGCTGCACTCGCTTCGCGGCGAGCCACTCAGCATGCTTGGTCTTGGTCATCGAAACCTCACAGTCGTTGGAGGTGTTTCGACGACCGATTGAATCCACCCAATACGCGTCGGCCGCGCATCGGTCGGAACTGGCGGCGCACGGCATGCTGGCGAGCATGAGCGGGAAGGGCGACTGTTATGACAACGCCGTCGCCGAGAGCTTCTTTGCGACGCTGGAGTTCGAGCTGGTGATGACGCACGATTGGCACACCCGGGACGAGGCGCGACGCGCCATCTTCCGATACATCGAGACGTGGTACAACCGGAAGCGACGGCACTCGACCTTGGGGTACGTCAGTCCGGCGGAGTACGAAGCGCAGGTACTGAAGGCCGCGTAGTTCCTTTCAATTACGCGTCCACTTTATCGGGGTAAGTCCA
>CAIUOO010000024.1 GCA_903900795.1 uncultured Gemmatimonadota bacterium
CCTCGATTCGCTCGGGGACCTGTTACACCATCCGCGACACCAGCATGTGCTGGGTGACATCGGCGATGCTGCGCTGGTGCGCGCTTTACTGGATGAGCATCAGCCGGTGGGGGTGGTGCATCTGGCCGCCGAGTCGCACGTGGACCGCAGCATCGATGGCCCCGGCGCCTTTGTGCAGACGAATGTGGTGGGCACGTTCGTACTGTTGCAGGAGGCGCGCCGCTACTGGGAGCAGCAGCGGGCCGCCAACCGCCCGTTCCGCTTTCTGCATGTGTCTACCGATGAAGTGTTCGGCAGCCTGTCGTCGGGCACCGATCGGTTTGAGCCCGACACGCCGTACGATCCCAGCTCGCCGTATTCGGCCACCAAGGCGGCCTCCGACCACTTGGTGCGGGCATGGGGGCGCACGTACGGATTGCCGGTGGTCATCACCAATTGCTCCAACAACTACGGGCCTTGTCAGTTTCCCGAGAAGCTGATTCCGCTCATGATTCTGAACGCGATGGCCGGCAAGGCGTTGCCCGTGTATGGCCAAGGTGCCAACGTGCGCGACTGGCTGTACGTGGACGATCATGCGCGCGCGCTGCTGCTGGCCTTCGAGCGCGGCAACGCGGGCCACACCTATCTCGTAGGCGGCGATTCCGAGCGCACGAATCTCGAGGTGGTCCACACGCTGTGCGACTTGATCGACGCACGTTTAGCGCGCACTGGCGAGCATTCAACGCATGCCCTCATCACCTATGTCGCAGACCGCCCCGGCCATGATTTCCGCTACGCGATCGATGCCTCTCGCACCACGCGAGAGCTCGGCTGGTCTCCGCGGGAGTCATTCATGAGCGGGATGGCTCGCACGGTGGATTGGTACTTCGACAATGCGGCGTGGTGCGCGCGCGTGGCATCGGGCGCGTATCGACGCGAACGGCTCGGGCTGGGGTCCGCCACATGAAAGGCATCGTCCTGGCCGGCGGATCGGGAACGCGCTTACATCCTATCACGCGCGCGGTGAGCAAGCAGTTGCTCCCCGTGTACGACAAGCCGATGGTGTATTACCCGTTGTCGGTGCTGATGCTGGCCGGTATTCGCGACATTCTCATCATCTCCACACCGCAGGATCTGCCGCGCTTTCGCGATTTGCTTGGTGACGGGAGCGCATGGGGGTTGTCGCTGCAGTACGCCGAGCAGGCGGTGCCCAACGGACTGGCGCAGGCGTTTGTGATTGGACGGGAGTTCGTGGGCACCGACGCGGTGGCCCTGGTGCTGGGGGACAATATCTTTTACGGCCACGGGCTCACCGGCATGCTGACGCAAGCGGCGCAACCGGCGCGTGGTGCCACCGTGTTCGGCTATCACGTGCAGGACCCCGAGCGCTATGGGGTGGCCGAGGTAAACGCGCACGGTCGTGTGCTGAGTCTTGAAGAGAAGCCCGCGGTGCCGAAGTCCAACTACGCGGTAACGGGGCTGTACTTTTACGACAACGACGTGCTGGATATTGCGGCCACGTTGCAACCCTCGCCCCGCGGCGAATACGAAATCACCGACGTGAATCTCGCGTATCTCGAGCGCGGTGATCTGCGGCTGCAGGTCATGAGCCGCGGCATGGCCTGGCTGGATACCGGCACGCACGACTCGCTGTATGACGCCTCGACGTTCGTGGCAACCATCGAGCGGCGGCAAGGGCTCAAGATTGCCTGCCCCGAGGAGATCGCGTATCGGCAGGGGTGGATCACGAACGCCCAGTTGTTGGTGTTGGCCGACCAGGTGTCGAAAAACGAATACGGACGGTATTTGCTCCGGCTCGCCAGCGGAGCATTCGACGGCGGAGCATTCGACGGCGGAGCACTCGAACGATGATGGTCGAGCCCTTGGCGCTGCCGGAGGTGTTGCTGATTCGGCCGCGCGTTTTTCATGATGACCGTGGGCATTTCGTGGAGACGTGGAATGTCGCGCGCTATCGCGCGGCTGGCATTGATCTCGAGTTTGCTCAGGACAACGTGTCGGTATCGCACCGCGGGGTCCTGCGCGGGCTGCACGCGCAGCATCCCAACGGCCAAGGCAAGCTGGTCACGGTGCTGCGAGGGAGCGTGTACGACGTGGCGGTGGACGTGCGCATTGGCTCTCCGCGCTACGGACAATGGGCGGGAGCCGTGCTCACGGGCGAGAGTAAGACACAGCTCTGGGTGCCGCCCGGCTTTCTGCACGGGTTCGTGTCGCTCGAAGACCACACGATTTTCAGCTACAAGTGCACCGCACTGTACGACGCCGCTGCCGAATTCAGCGTGCGGTGGGACGACCCCAGCCTCGCTATTGCGTGGCCGGGGATGCACGATGCCACGCCGTTTCTGGTTGCGGCCAAGGACGCCGCTGCGCCGCTGCTGGCGGAGGTCCCACGCGAGCGACTGCCGCTGTTCGAGAGCCCGCAGGTATCGCGGTGACGATTCTGTGAAGATCTTGTTGCTTGGCGCCAACGGGCAGGTGGGGTGGGAGTTGGCGCGCGCGTTGGCGCCGCTTGGTGAGGTGGTGGCGACCACCCGCGCGCAGCTGGATCTCACCAGTGAGCCTGACATCCGCGACGCCGTGCGCGCGGTAAATCCCACGTGGGTCGTGAACGCTGCCGCGTACACCGCCGTGGATGCCGCCGAATCGGAGCCTCACGCGGCGCGCTGGCTCAACGCCGAGGTGCCGCGCATTCTGGCCGAGGAAGCGGTGCGCGCCGGGGCGTGGATGGTGCACTACTCCACCGACTACGTGTTCGACGGGCGCAGCACACGTCCGTACGTCGAACGCGATCCCGCCAGCCCGCTTGGCGTGTACGGTGTCACCAAGTACGCCGGCGATGTGGCGGTGCACGCGTCGGGGGTGCCGCATTTGCTGTTGCGGGTGGCATGGGTGTACGGCACCCGTGGGCGCAATTTCCTGCGGACCATGCAAAAGCTGTCGCGCGAGCGGGAGCTGCTGCGCGTGGTCGCCGACCAGATTGGCGTGCCCACATGGAGCCGCCATATCGCCGAAGCCACGGCGCTGATGATGGCGCAGCGTCCCTCAGTAGAGCAATCGGGCACCTATCATCTCGCCGGCGAAGGCTCCTGCTCGTGGTACGACTTTGCCGAAGCCATTGTTCGCAGCGACCCCGACCCCGGCGCGCGGGTCACCCGCATCATCGAGCCGATTGCGTCCAGCGAGTATCCCACCGCGGCCCACCGGCCGTCGTACTCGGTGCTCAATGCCAAGAGGGCACAGCAGGTGTTCGGGGTGCAGCTGCCGCCGTGGGAGGCGCAGCTGGCCCTCTGTCTCGTCGAGTAGGGGCGCGTTCAGACGCAGTAACGGGGGCGGTGGGGTCACGAACGCGATGAACTACTCGCGCCAGTCGCCACCAGGCATGATGCGATGCATGAATTCGTCGAACAGCGGCACGGTGAACGCGGTGTCGCCATGGTTCGGACTCCACACCATGCCTTTGCCGATCAATGAGCCGCGGGACGGGCCCAATGATGTCACGGCGCGACCCAGCTGCTCGGCGATATCCCCCGAGCGATGCGGACCGGGGCCGATTTCCGCCGTCGCGTCGTCGTCGAGCGTTATCGGCGAGGTGGTTGCGACGTCCCACGCGTGCTTGCCCCATTCCTGTACGAAATAGGGATATCCCTGCGTCTCGTGCTGCATACGATCGAGCGCGTCATCGGTGAACTCCACCTGTTGTTCGCGCGCGGGAATGACCAGCGCCTGACGCGCTACGTCGGGCGAGAGCGGGCCGATGTCGGGGAAGTCGAAGAGACGTTCGGCGTATGACTTGGCGCGCCCCATGCGCCCGCGCAGTTGCGGGAGTCCGGCGCCGACCAGCACGACCGGCAGTTTGCGTTGCGCCGTGCGATGCAGAGCCGTGATGAGGGCGGCGAGCTGCTCCTCTTCCACGTAC
>CAIUOO010000025.1 GCA_903900795.1 uncultured Gemmatimonadota bacterium
AATCAGTATGACCTCTGGCCCAACGCGTACGACACGATCCGTCCCGGCGACGGTCTCGTGGCCGCCTTCGATGCGAACGCCAAAGGGGATTCACTGGCGGGCGTGGTGGGCTCGTGGTTCGCGGCCTCGCAACGGGGCGTGACGGTGCCCCTGCGCCGCGGCGATGGCGTCGTGACCGAGCGGCGTATCTGGTTGTATCGGATCGCCCGCGACGTGCCGGGGCGGCCATGATTGCAAAGCTCTCGATGCCGATGCTGTTCGCTGTGGCCGGTGGTGGTGCGATCGGTTCCGTGCTGCGATACGTGATCGGCGTCGTTCTGCAACGGGTGGGCAACGGGTTCCCGGTGTCGACGCTGCTGATCAACGTGGTGGGCAGCTTCCTCATCGGCGTGTTCACGCGCCTGTTCGACGCCCCCGACCACAATGCGGTGCTGCGCGCGGCGCTCACCGTGGGCCTCTGCGGTGGCTTCACCACCTTTTCGACGTTCAGCGGCGAAACGGTCACGTTGTTGCAGCAGGGCAGAGCGGGGCGCGCCGCCCTGTACGTGACGGTGAGCCTCGTGGCGGGCGTGTTGGCCACGTTCGCCGGGTTCATCGTTGGCCGATCGGCGCGCTAGCCGGTGCGTCGGGATAGCAAGCGAAACACACTGTTCCTGTGTGACAAAGATACGAACGGGTAGGAACGGGTCGCCACCGATCACGCATTAGCTTTTTTCTTTGCATGAACACAACCTCGGTACACGTCGCCGCTGTGAAGTCGCACGGAGCGAATCCAAGGTGTCCGTTCGTATCGGTTCGTATCCGTGTCACGCTGGAACTGCCTGTTTCCGTTTCTCTCCATCGAGCCAACACCGCACTTCACGTACACGCTGAGCCTCACGCATGACCCCACCTTCGATTCCTGCTGATCTCGCCGCCTGGTGCAGCGCCAACGATGCGCGTGCACAGGACGAACTGTTCGCCTTCCTTCGCATCCCCAGCGTCAGTGCGCGTTCCGAGCACAAGGCCGATTGTGCCGCGGCGGCGCAGTTCGTGGCCGACGCGCTCACGCGGATCGGGTTCGCCGCCACCATCGAGCCCACGCCGGGACATCCGATCGTGGTCGGTGAATGGCGCAACGCCGGCCCGCATGCGCCCACGTTGCTCGTGTACGGCCACTATGACGTGCAGCCCGCCGAACCCCTCGAGTTGTGGACCTCGCCGGCGTTCGAGCCCACCGTGCGCGACGGGCGCATCTACGCGCGCGGCTCGGTGGACGACAAGGGGCAGCTGTACCTGCACATCAAGGCGCTCGAGGCGCATCTCGCCGTGCGCGGCACACTGCCGGTGAACGTGATCGTGCTGGCCGAAGGGGAAGAGGAAGTCGGCAGTGAGAACCTCGAGCAGTTTCTCGAGCGCGAGAAAGTGCGCCTCGCCTGTGACGCCGTCGTGATCTCCGACTCCACCATGTTCGCGCCGGGTATCCCCAGCATTCTGTCATCGCTGCGCGGGATGGCGTATCTCGAAATCAACGTGCGCGGCGCCACCGGCGATCTGCACTCCGGGATGTACGGTGGTGCGGTGGTGAATCCGGCCATGGCGCTCGCGCGCATCCTCGCCAGCATGCACGACGCCACGGGGCGCATCGCCATTCCGGGTTTCTACGACGATGTGCGTCCGTTCCCCGACGCGGTGCGGGCACAGATGCGCGAGCTGCCGTTCAGCGACGACCATCTCATGCACGAAGTCGGCGTGACCGCGCTCGGCGGCGAACCCGGATACACCACGCTCGAACGGTTGTGGACGCGGCCGACCTGCGAAGTGAACGGCATGCTGAGCGGCTACACCGGCGAAGGCGCCAAGACCGTGCTGCCCGCGGTGTCGATGGCGAAAGTCAGCTTCCGGCTCGTGCCTGATCAGAGCCCCGATGCCATCGCCGCGCTTGTGCGAGCGCATGTGCAGCGCGTGGCGCCGGCGGGGGTGACCGTGACCGTCGAGAATCTGCACGGCGGACGCCCGTGGCGGGCCGACCTCAAGGGGCCGATCATCGAGGCCGGCAAGCGTGCACTCGAAGCGGCGTTCGGACGGGCGCCGGTCATCACCGGCGAGGGCGGAAGCATTCCTGTCGTTGGCGACTTCGAGCGCATCCTTGGTGCGCCCGTGCTCCTCATGGGCTTCGGATTGCCAGGGGAAAACGCCCACGCCCCCGACGAATGGATCAGTGTCGAGAACTACCTGGGCGGCATTCGCGCTGCCGCCACATTACTCGATGAGTACCGGGCGGCGGTGCGGTAGGACAACCCCATCGCCGGCGCGCGATTGAACACGCGCCGGCGACGGGACTCAGAGTCCGTCGAGCAGGGAATCGTTGTTCGTGGTGGCCGCAATGCGCTTGATGAGCCACTCCATGCCCGCTTGCGGCGGGAGCTGGTGCAACCCACGACGCAGCAGGTGCACCTTCTCGAGCTGATCGGGGCGATAGAGCTTTTCCTCACGCCGCGTGCCGCTCGTGCCGATGTCGAACGCCGGGAAGATGCGACGGTCGGCGAGCGAGCGATCGAGCTTGATCTCGCAGTTGCCGGTGCCCTTGAACTCCTCGAAGATCACATCGTCCATGCGCGAGCCAGTCTCGACCAGCGCGGTGGAGATGATCGTGAGCGATCCCCCACCATGCTGCGGCGCAATCATACGCGCTGATCCGAAGAACGCCTTCGGCTTCTGCATGGCGTTGCTGTCGAGACCACCGGACATCGTGCGGCCGGTGCCACGCTCTACCGTATTGTAGGCACGGGCCAAACGCGTGATCGAGTCGAGCACGATCACGACGTCCTTCCCCTGTTCCACCATGCGGCGGGCACGTTCGAGCGTCATCTCAGCCACTTCGACGTGCCGCTTGGGCGGCATGTCGAAGCTGGACGCCACGACCTCGCCGTAGCCCCACGTGATCATCTCGCTCACTTCTTCTGGCCGTTCGTCGACGAGGAGCACGAGCAGCGCCGCTTCGGGATGATTGATCGCCACCCCTTCCACGATGGCTTGCAGCAGCGTGGTCTTACCGGCGCGGGCCGGGGCCACGATCAGGGCGCGCTGACCGTACCCGATCGGCGCAATCAGGTCGATCGCGCGACGCGTGAGTTCGGGGCCGGTCTTGGCCGGACGTCCCGTTTCCAGCGTCAGCTTCCGGTCGGGATAGCTGGCCGTGAGCGTGTTGAAGTCGGAGCGCTTCTCGAGCACGACGGGCGAGCCATCGTTCAGCTGCTGCACTTCGATGATAACCTGACGACCGCGCGGGTCGCGCCCGAACGTGGCGTCGAGCTTGTCGCCGCGCCGGAGCTGGTGCAGCCGCACCAGCGCTGGTGGCACGAACGGATCGGTCGGGTCGGGCAGGTAGCTGTTGATGGCGCGACGCAGGAAGCCACCATCACGTGAGGGGTCAAACCAGCCGGACATCGTGCCTTCCACCACCGTGGGCGTGGACGGGACGGACGGGGCGCGCTCGACTGGACCGTCGGCGCCCTGCGGTGCACGGCCCTCGCCACCGGCACCACCGCGCCGGAACCGATTGCGCCCGCGGCGTCCATTCCGACGGAACGCGGCATCGCCGCCGCGATCCGGGCCGTTCCGGTCGCCACGGTCACCACCGCGCTCCGGTCCCCGGTCGGGGCCCCGATCGGGGCCACGGTCTGGTCTGTCCTGCGCAGCGGACTGTCCGCTGGCCGGCGCACCAGCGCCGCCGTCGACACGCTCAGGACGTGGTCCGCGGTCGCCACGCTCGTGGCGATGACGTCCACGGTCGCGTTGACGACCACCGCGGTCAGGACGTTCCGGCCTCGCAGGGCGATCGCCGTACGGACGATCGGGGCTCGGCTCGGGACGCTCCGCGCTGCCGGCGGGCGGATTGGCCGGCCGGTCGAAGGCGCGATCGTATCGATCGGCGCTGTCCACCCGCGGACGCTCGGCGGCCGGATCGAAAAACGCGGGAGGTGTCATCGACTCCGGTCGAGGCGCGGATCGCGGCCCGGGACGGCGTTCGACACGCGGCTCGCTGGGCAGCTCGCTGGGCGGCTCGCTGCGTGCTTCGCTGCGCGGGGCGGGCGGCGTCGGAGGGGCTTTCCGTTCGACACTGGCCGGAGCCTCCGCGGCGGCCACATCGGCGGCTACATCGGCGACAGGGCGGCGCGGAGGCCGACCACGGCGCGGGCGAGGCGCCTCGTCGGGCGCTCCAGCCGTCGGCGGCGGTGGCGCGGCCTCCCTCGGCGCTGGTGCCGAGGGTGCGTCGAGATACGGATTGTCGTCCCCGCCGGAATCAGGGGACGGCGCGGCACTGGTGCGGCTGCGGCGAATGGGGCGTTTGCGTTCGGTCATTCGAAAACTGCGAGTGGTACAGTGGGCTCCGTTCCGATCTGGAAGGGAGCGCGACGCCACAGCGGACATGAAACCATGTAACGCCATGGGCCGGACATTCGATGCCCGTGTCGGGCTCGAGGTGCGCGAAGAGCGCGGATATTGCGGGTCGCTTTGGACGGGGAGAGGCGTACCGTCGCACTTGCCGGAAAAGCTGAATGTGCCTTCCGGTGCCGCGGGGGGTTGAGACCCGGGCGCAGCCAGCCGATGTCGGTGGGCTTGTTACGCGCACTTCGAAAAGCGTCGCGTGACACTAGGAGTATTACGATCCTGCTCCAATCGCGCAACCCATTAATCGTGTCCGTGACCTGACCAGATCACCGGACCTGTCTATTTTTCGACCATGATCGCTCCTCCTCTTGACCTCCCGGCTGCCCTCGCTGACGCCGTGGGTGCCTACGAAGCCTCCGGAAACGTCGGTGCGCTCATGGAGCGCCTGCACACACTCCGTGCCACGGTCACACCGGATGCCCTGGTCGCGGCCGCCGAGCCCTGGCTGCATATGCCCGAAGTCGCCGGCCCGCTGTATGAGCGCGTGGTGGACGAACAGCCCACCAACGCCCGCGCGCTCGTCATTCTGGCCAACGCCTACTGGCTCTCCGGCCGCGGTCCCGAAGTCGTCGGTGAACTGGCGAGTCGCGCGTTAGCGGCCGATCCGCAGAATCGCGGCGCCTGGCACATGTGGGCGCTGACCGAATCGAATCAGCGCGATCGCACAATCCGCTGGCTTCAGGTGACCCAACGCTTCCCCGAAGACCAACTCGCCAAGGCCGCGCTCGCCGATAACGCGAGTTCGCTGGCGTCCGCCGAGCACGATAAAGAAGCGCTCGCGCTCGCCATTTCCGCCTACGAAGAGCTGTGGGCCAATTCGCCCACGGACCAGCAGCGCGCCGCACTCGAAACCGCGCTCGCCACCCTCCGCAACTACTCGCTGTGACCGACGCGCCGACGCCCCACACCCCGCCGCACGATCATGCCGGCGATCACGTCGAAAGCGACGCCCTCGCCGAATTCCGCCTGTTCCGCGAGCGCATGAACACGCGCATCCTTGGCGAAAACAACCTCGTCATCAATCGCTTCTTCAATCTCGACGGCCGCGCCTACGAAAGCGGCGCGCTGAGCGTGAAGACCAAGGAACTGCTCGGGCTCGTGGCGTCGCTCGTGCTGCGCTGCGACGATTGCATCACCTACCACATCGTGCGCTGCGCTGAAGAAGGCGTGTCACGCGACGAAGTGTTCGAGACGATGAGCATCGGCCTCATCGTTGGCGGCAGCATCGTGATTCCACACCTGCGACGTGCCGTCGATCGCTGGGACGAAACCGAAAAACTGCGGAGCACGCCCTAGCGGATACCGTAACGATCGGCGATCGCGCTACGGCTGTGCGACAGTTTTCGGGTTGCCGTCGGAGACGTAGCGCGCCCACGCGCCGGGCTTGTCCATCTGGTCGAGGGTCGTGGAGAGTGTGGTGCCCCCCTGCAGCGGCACCCGCGGCAACGATTTCGGATTGAACGCCGGATCGAACGGGCTGCGCGCCGGACCACCCGACACTTGGAACACCGCCTCGTGGTGGTAGCGCACGCTGCGCTTACTCTGCGTGTCGTACCACGAGCCGTTGAACGCGAGCGCACGGTTCTTCGGCCACAAGCCGTAGGGCAGGGCCAGCCCGCGTACTCGATAGCCGGGCACGGCGGAGTCGATCGCCATCGCGCCACGCGCCAGCTGTTCCTGCACTACGGCGTCCGAATACTTGTTGAGCTTCGCGTGCCACAACGTGTGGTTGCACAGCTCGAAGCCTTGGCTCGCCAGAAACTGCACTTTCTTGAAGCGCCACTCCGTTTTCTGTCCGTCGATGCCCTTGTCGCCGAAGAACGCGTGACCGGCCTCGGCCGCCGGCAGCAGGCAGAACAGCCCCTTCGCCTTCCAGTCGGAGTGCCCCTTGATGAAGTCGAGCAGCATGCCGACGGCGCTCGTGGGATCGACCACCAGCGTGCCGTTGCGCTCGATGTAGCGGAACTGGCTCGGTGACGCATCGTCGAAAGTGAACAGCACCGGCGTCTTGCCTGCCGGTACGTCCATCGTCTTGTCGAGCAGCTCTGACAGGTTCACCGGCACATAGCCCCGCGCATGCAGCTCGCGCAGTTCGGCGCGGAATCGCTCACGCGACACCTTGTACGTGCCATCGGCCGCGACGACCTGATGCCACTCCACGATCGGAATCCGTCCCAACTCATTGGGGACACGCGGGCCCGTCGGCGTTGCCGGCTGCGTCGTGGCGGACGGCGCCGTCGCCGGAAGAAGGGCGCAAGCAACGAGGACGGCTGCTCCCACTCGCTGAAGAAGGATCGACCGGCGCGGCGTGGTGCCGACGGTCCGATCGCGAATGAGAAGTTGCCGACGTGCCATGATCGCAGAGGAGTGTGGTGGAGTCGAAAGCTAACGACACGCCAGCCGCGCACCGCGGCGCTTACAGCACGCCCAGCCACTCCTTCTCGAAGCCACCGTAGCCCGGGAAGATCTTCGGTAGCTCCTTCGCGCCGAGATGCTTCGACGCAATCTCACTGAAGACGGCTCGGAAATCGGTCGTGAGCGCGAGATCGCGTCCTTCGTACAGCTGGTCCGGCGCGAGCCCCGGCCACCGGCCGTGGACCTTCTGCGCCGACCGCAGCGATCCGCTCATCACGAACATCGCGCCCGCGTGGCCGTGATCGGTGCCGCCCGTGCCGTTCTGTCGCACCGTGCGACCGAACTCCGAGCAGGTGAGAATCACGACGTCCTCCATGCGGTCGCCGAGGTCGGCGACCAAGGCGGCGATGCCTTGCGAGAAGTCGCTAAGCCGCGTCGCCAATTGCCCCTGCGCGCCACCCTGATTCACGTGGGTGTCCCACCCGCCGACGTCGGCGAACGCCACCTCGAGCCCCACGCCCGACTTGATCAGCTGCGCAATCTGCAGCAGCCGCTGACCGAACTGCGAACGCGGATACTCCACCCCGGCGGCCGGCCGGTACTGCTGCGGGTTGGCGGCGCGCAGCACCTTCAGTGCCTCGAACATGTCGCTGCCGCTGCCGTGCACGAGATCCGACGATCCGGTGCGATACAGGGCCTCGATGCGACGCTGCGCTTCACCACCGTTGGTGCGAATTGTGAATTCGTCGATGGAGTTCATCGCCACGACCGGGTTCGCGCCGCCCAGAATGCGCGGCGTCTGCGCTGTCATCGCGACGGCCCGGAACGGCGTCGCACTTGATGCTGCGTCACCCGGTGCTGCGGCACCCGGTGCACACGACGACGCTTCACAGGTGCCCTTCACCGCGAGATACCGATTGAGCCAGCCGTCGGTGGTGCCTTTGCGGTCGGGCGTGCCGGTTTCCATGTAGTCCTGCGCATCAAAGTGCGAGCGCGTGGCACTCGGACTGCCCACCGCATGAATCGGCGCCAGGAGGCCGCGATCCCACAGCGGCTTGAACGACGCCAGCGACGGATGCAGACCGTAGAACCCGTCGAGGTCGATCGCGCCCACCGCATTCGCCGAGCCGCCCACCCGCGCCGGTGTGGCAATCGCGAGCTGTGGTCGCGCGTCGTAGTACTGCCTATCGCCGAACGGTACCAGCACATTCAGGGCATCAGCCGCCCCGCGCTGAAAGAGTACGATGAGCGTTTTGCCGCGCACTGCGCGTGGCAGCTCCATCGCCAGGGCGGTGCGCTGCAGGAAACTCGGCGACAGCCCGAGCGTGACCAGCGACAGCGCGCCGCCCTTGAGAAACACCCGGCGATTCACCGGATTGTTGAAGGCAGACATGACCGGATTCCCGCTCAGCGGCGTTGAAATTCAGGAGCCCCGAGCGCGAGGCCAACGATCTGTGCGAATCCTGTGAGTGACGGCAACGATCCGATCGACTGCGTGAGCGTCGTGCCGCGCTCCGGTCGTACGGCTTCACGGCCGGCCGCCCGCTGCTGTTGCGCCGCCGGTGCACGCGCCGCGCGCCGCGCGCGCGGCGACATGCCGCCCGCCACACCACCCAACATCCCCGGCGCATCATCGTCGCCGGCGAGCAGCGAGTCGCTCGCGCCGCCATGCGATTGCAGAAACGGATTCGTGCCTGTGAGCAGGACCTGTCGCGTGTCGGCACTCACGGCCCCGCCGAAGAGGGCCGTGATCACCCCCTCGACCTGGGCGTCGCGCGACGTCGGTGCCAGCTCCGCGGTGAGTGGCCACGCCGCCAGCGTGATTCCAGGCACCCGGCTGGATGCCGCGGCCAATCCAAAGTTGATGCGATTGAGAATCGCGCCGGTGTTCATCCATGCGTCGCCGGTTTCCGGGTAGCCATTGGGCGCCTGATGGCCGAAAATCGGTTGACCAAGGCGGCTCACCAACTGCGACGTGCGCGGCGTGGCATCGGGCGGGGCATTCATGGCCCGCATCGTGCTCGCCACCAGTTCGAAGGGCGACTTCACCTTGGCGCGATAGCTTGCCGACGCGAAGAACTCGGGGCTCGTCACGATCGTGCGTACGACGGCGCGAAGATCGCCATGCGTGCGACGAAAGGTCGCGCTGGCGCGCGCGACCAACGCCGCCGGTGGGGTATCACTCACGAACCGACGGGCCAGTTTCGTGGCGATGAAAATTGCGGTGCTCGGATGCGACGCCAGCAGATCGAGCACGGCCTCACCGTCCTCGATGCCCTTGTTCGCGGCGAATGACTTGCCGAGGATGGTCTTGGCACTCGCGTCATGCACGTCGCCGCGGAACGCGAAGCCGCCCCCCTGTGCGCCGCGTGCGATCGTCCACCCTGTGAACGCGCGGGCCACGTCGATCACATCCTGCTGTGTGTAGCCGCCGTCCACACCCAGCGTGTGTAGCTCCAAGAGTTCTCTCGCGAAGTTCTCGTTCAGGCCACGCCGCCGCTGCGCCGCCCGCCGTGCATTCAACGCACGCGGCGTCGTGCGCACCGTCGGACGGCCGCTGTCGGCCACGCTCTGCCAGTTGTCGAGGTAGTACAGCATGGCCGGGCTCTTGGCCACCGCGCCCAGCAGGGCGCGAAAGGTGCCGAGGGCATGCGGGCGGATCGTCTGCGCGTCGTACTCCGGGAGGAAGTAGCGCGTGCGATCCTTGCCGGCGAACACGTTGAAGTGATTCTCCCAGAAATCGACCATCACTTCGTTGAGTTGACGCTCGCTGATGACCGCGCGCGCCACCCGACTCGCGGCGAGTTCCCCCAGAAACGCGTACGACTGACGTCCCTGCGCTTGGAGGGCGGCGGAATCCGCGGCACTCATGGTGCCACCGCGACGCTGCAGCTGGGCGGCGACCACCGCCGCCGGCGGCGCATCGGCTAACAACTGCTCGCCCGTTTTGCCCAAGGACGTGAAGCGCGCCACGAACTGCTCGGTGGCGGCGTCGGGGATGCGTTCGGGGTACAGCTGGCGGTCGATCCAGGCATCGACGCCCATGGCCCGCACGGCCTCGACGTCGCCCGGACGGGCGCCAAAGGCGAGACGGTTGAGGACGTGGTGCACTTGCTGGTCGGCGGTCTGCTCACGGGAGGCCCGCGACTCGGCGGACGATACGCGAGCCGCGGGCCGCGACGGCGCCGTGGACGCGCACCCCAGCGTGAACAGGCACAACCCGAACAGCGGATGGTACGACGGGCGGAAAATCGGCAAGCGTGAACCCTCGACTGAAGTCTTCTGTGATGACGGCAAGTTCGTGGCATCGTTAACCGCGCCGCTCTATATCTTTCTTGTTCTATGGACCACGGCAACGCGCACCGCCGCTTCGCGCAACTCATCGATGCCGCGCTCGCGGCCGGCACGCTCACCGCCATCGCGACCGGTGGCGCGCTCCTCGGTCTCGGGTGGCGCGAGGGCGAGGCGGGACGTGTGTTCCGGCTCGCCGGGCGCGGGCTGCTCGAGCGCGTCGGCGTGGCCTCGTCGGCTGCCCCACTCACGTCAGTCGCCCTTGGGTATCTGCATCACCTGATCATCGCCACGGGCTGGGGCATGCTCCTCGCCCTGCTGGTACTGCCGCTACGCGGTGTTCCACGCATCACCGCCGCCCTGCTCGCCGCGGCGGGGTATGCGTCGCTGGCCCTCTGGGTGCTCCCGTCCACGTTACGAATTGGTTACGCGGTGACGGGGACGCCCTCCGGCGTGGTTGCCATTGGAGCGGCAGTTGCGGTCGCGCTGCTGGGCGCCGTCTGGGTGGCCATCGGCGACGCACACGACTGACGCTCGGCGGAGCTGGTGTTGCTCATTACACGGTGGCTGGTCATTCACGTGGACGGCGCACGTGCCGGGCCGATCGTCTTGTCAGCTCTGACGCTTTTTTGCACAGGAGGTAGCACCATGGACGTCCTCGTACGGCTCGAGACGCGTCCGACCGATTCGCCGGTAGTTGCGCACGTGAATTCGATTCCCGTGCTTCCGTTCGGCACCCGATCGCGGCGTGAAGTGGTCACGCTGTACGGCGTCGCCGACGCGCAGTCTCTGGCGCTGGCCCTCGCGGCCACCGTCGAGAGCGAACGACTGGAAGCACACATCGGAGTCGTGCGCCATCTGGGCGTCTGGCCGGACCGCGGTGCGGTCGGTGATTCGGCGTGGCGGGATGGAACGACGGGTCGGTTGGTCACGCAGGATCTTGATATCCCGTTGCTGACACTCGAGGCGCGTGCCTCTGAGCTGCTCGGCTCGTGTGGGGCGACGCTCCGGCGCGTCGCGGCTGGATTGGCGATGCCGGACTGGCCCGAAGGCACCGAGCGGGCACTCAGCTTTTCGTTCGCGTCCACCAATGCAGTCACGTCAGGCGGAGCTGGACAATCGCTGGAAGACGATGCCGGTGTCGAAAGCTGGCTCGATTCCATCCGTCAGGCTGACGCGTTCACGTTCGACGCTGAGGGAGACTGAATTCACACTGTCTTTGTCTGTGTAGCACCACGGGCCGCGAACACGTCACGTGATCGCGGCCCGTCTGTATTTCGCGGCCTACCAGCGCTACACCTTGTGGTAGCTGATCCGTGCCGCCTCGCGACGATCCGCCCCGTCATAAATCTCGAAGTCGCTGAAGAAGGCCGGTGCTTCCTGCTGCAGCACGCGCAACGCCATCACGGCCAACCGACGGATCTCCAACTCCGCCCCTTCGCTCGAGCGCAGCTCCAGCATCGTACGCCATGCACGCGCGTTTGCCGTGACCACGATCTTCGTTTCTGTGCTGTTGGGCAGCACGCCGCGCGCGGCTTCGCGCGCCATCTTCCGCCGGTGGACTTTGTCGTCCACCCAGGCGTATCGCGTCATCAGGGACTCGACCAGCGAGATGTAGCTCTCCACGGCACTCGTCACCTGCGCGCGCCATGCCTGTTCGAGTGGTTCGTCCCCGATCATGGCCGGCGGCATCACGAACTGTGCATCGCTTTCATCGACGTAGCGCTGCGACAGCTGGGAGTACGCGAAGCCCGCGCGATGACGAACCAGCTCGTGCGTGAGCGATCGACTCACGCCCTCGAATAGAATCGAGTAGTTCGCATGTTCGAGCACGCTGCCGTGCCCCTGCTTCTTGATGTTCTCGAGGTAGTCCCTCGTGGTCCGACCCGCCGGATTGCGCTGACTCATGTAGCAGAGGCGGCCGGCAAACTCGGCGAGCCGCTCCCCGTCCGTGGACTCACCGATCCATTGCACCGGCAGATGGCTGGCCTCGACAAACTGGGGACGGGCGAGCACGGTGATCTTGGGCTCGCGGAGAATCGCGGCGTCAGAGAGCGGCATGGCGGAGAAATCGGGTGAATGGAGCGCTGGCATCAGTGCGGCAATCACGTAATATCGCCAATGTCATCGGCGGCGCACCCACCTCCAGTCGTCCGGCGCCTTCAGCTGGCCCCCCGTCCGAACGCACGTCTGGTCGTACGCGGCAAGACGCGATGAAACCGTCGCGGCCAGATCGCGCTAGTATCGCGCTAGTATCGCGCCAATACTGCGCCATTTAAGCGCCATTTTGAACCATTCGCACCAGTCAGCGAAATAGCGAGACCCCGATCGCGTCCAACCGGAAGCGGTTCCAGCTTCGCGTCCGCTCGATCTCGTCGAGCGCCGCCCGCGCAGCGGCGGGCAGCGGCACCGCGTCGGGGTCATGCCGCAGCGCCGTGATCGCGCGGTCGCCATCTCGGGCAATCTTGCAGCCAGGGTTCAGCACCCCCGCCGGATCCGCCGCCGCCTTCACATGCGCGAACGCTGCCCGCGCTTCGAGCCCCCACACGCGATCCATCAGCGGTGCCCGTAATCGACCATCGCCATGCTCGCCCGCCAAGGTGCCGCCCAGTGCGGCCGTGAGCCCGCAGACGTGATCAAGAATCCCGTGCACGCGATCCTGCCACCCACCGCGCGTGACATCAACCAATGGATTCACATGCGCGTGCGCGTCGCCGGCGTGTCCGAAGATCACGCCCGGCATGTCGAAGTGATCGAGCGCGCGGCGCACGCCCCGCACATAGTCGGGGAACCGGTCGGGAGGCACGCAGCTGTCTTCGATGAACTGCATGGAACGCAGCCGTGGCGCGAGGCGCGACAGGATCGGACTCGCGGCGTGGCGCAGCGCCCATAACCGGTGCTCGTCGTCGGCCTCGACCGCCGTGTGGACATCGCGCGCGCCGTGACGGGTGGCCCGTGCCGCCAGCTGCGTCATGGCGTGCCGTGCCGTGCCCGTCGAGTCGCCTTCCACCTCCATCAGCAACACCGCCTCGGCGTGTGATGGAATGCCCGTTGGGCCATCAGTAGCCGCCACGTCCAGGAAGGTGCGATCCAACAACTCACAGGCCGTCGCGCCATCGAGTCGAGCCTCGACCGCACACGCACTGGCCGCCTCCAGCGAATCGAAGATCGCCAGGATGGTGGCGGTCGCCCCCGCGACCGGAATCAGTGCAAGCTCCACTTCGGTAAAGAGGGCGAGCGTGCCCTCGCTGCCCACCAGCAGATCCACCAGATGTCCGTCGGCCCGCAGCGCCTCGGCGATCGCGTAGCCCGACGACTCCTTCCGCACACCGGCATGCGACAGGGCGTCGGCCGGGATCTCGCGGCCGACTTGGGCACGGATCTGCGCCATCGCGTCGGACAACCGTCGCACGGCGGGTACGCCGATCGGCCACGGTGCATCACGCCGCACCCACACATCGGCCCCGTCGTCGAACACGCACCGTACGCCCAGGACCCATGGCCGCGTCGCGCCGAACTTGAGCGTACGGGCGCCCGCCGCGTTGGCGCCCACCATGCCGCCGATCGTGCAGAACCGGCCGCTCGAAGGGTCCACCGGAAAACGCAGCCCTTCGCGCCGCGCGGCGTCGTCGATCTCGCCGCGCGTCACGCCGGCACCGACCCGGATACGCCGCGCATTGACATCGACCGGGCCGAGTTCTCGTAAGCGGCTCAGGTCCACGATCACGCCCGGGCCCACGGCGCCGGCGGCCATACCGCTCCCCGAGCCGCGCGGCATCAGCGCCACGCCCTCGCGCTTGCTCCAGCGCATGAGCGCCGGCAGGTCGTCGGCGTCGGCCGGTACAGCGACACCGGCGGGTACACACCGCGCGATTCCGGCACCCTCGGCGTACATCGCCCGGGCAAGCAGGTCGGTGCGGAACACACCACGGAAATCGGGAGGCGACTCGAGCACCCGTGCAACCTCGTGCCCGCACGGCGGCTGCGGCAAGGCCCTTTTCGGCCCCGACGGTTCATTCATCACACTCGCCGTCCTGACTTGGTGACGCACGACCACTGCCTGCCGTATCTTGCACCACATGACACTGCCGACCGCCGTCTCTGCCGCACTTGCCCAGCGCGATGCTGCCCGCTTCTGCGAGGCCATCCTGCCGGCCGTGTCGCGCACGTTCGCCCTCGGCATCAAGGTGCTGCCCGGAGCGCTCGGTCAGGCGGTGCTCGACGCGTACCTGCTGTGCCGCATCGCCGACACGGTCGAGGACGCCCCGTCGGTGGATCCGCAGGTGAAGGCGGCGCTGTTCGACGACTTTCTGGCGGCCTTCGATGACGTCGAGGCCCTCGCGCGGTTTCTGCAGGGCGTCAAGCCGCTCGTCGGCGATGAGGCCCATTTAGCGCTCACGCTCAACGCCGATCTCGTGTTCGCGCACTTCTCGGTGCTGCCGCCGAAAACACGCGCCGTGGTGCAGAAATGGGTCGCGGAGATGGCGATCGGCATGCGCAAGTTCGTGCTGCTGTATCCCGACGGCATTCGCATTCAGACCGTCGAGGAGTACAAGGAGTACTGCTACTACGTGGCGGGGACGGTGGGTTACATGCTCACCGATCTGTGGCACGAGCATTCGAGTAGCATCGGCACCAAGCGCTACGCGATTCTGCGGGAGCGGTGTCGCGCGTTCGCGGAGGCGCTGCAGACGGTGAACATCCTGAAGGATGTCGCCGTCGATGCGGAGCAGGAGAACTCGGTGTACGTGCCCGAGGAATTGCTGCGCGCGCACGGTAGCTCGCAGAGCCGCATTCTCGCGCCGGAGCTCATCGCCAAAAATCGCGAGGCGCTGACGCAGCTCATCCAGCTCGCGTGGCACGATCTCGAAGAAGCGCGCACGTATCTGCTGCTCATTCCGCGTCGTGCCATTTCGATCCGCCTCTTCTGCATTCTGCCGTTGCTCCTGGCCTACGCCACACTGCGCGATCTGGTGCAGAGCAACGCCATGCTCAAGCCCGGCGGGTCGGTCAAGATTTCGCGCCGTGAAGTGAAGTCGCTGCTGATGACCGGCTCGATGCTCGTCATGAGCAACACGGGCGTGCGCTGGCTGGTCGAGCGCGTACGCCGGCGCGCGTTCGTGCTGGAGCTGGTTACCGCGCCGTAATCTGCGTGACCACTTTCTGCAGGAGATTCGGCGGTTCCTTCAGGCGATCGTGCTCCAGGTCGTCAAGCAATTGCTCGAGTCGCAGATGGATCCGGTCGACCGCATTGCGATAGGCCCGGCGCATGGTCCGCCACGACAGGAACGCGGCGCCACCGACGAACGCCGTGATGCCGGCGAGGATTCCCATCGCGACGCCATCGCCGACCAGAAGCACGGTGGGTACGGCCGCCACGGCCCACAGCAGCCCCAGGAACGCCATGAGGACGACGGCCTGATTGCGCTGCGTCCGGCGCATGCCTCCCGTCTCGGCATCGAAGCGGATCACACTGCGCGTGGCATCGATGGCGGTGACGCTGGCCACCACCTGCTCCACGCGTACGAGATCGAACCGACGCCCTCCGACACCGAATGACGCGCGCAGGAAATTGCCGACCGGGTCGTGGCGTGGCTCCCAGCTCTGGCGGTCCCCGGTGCGACGTCGCGTCGCCAGCGATTCCATGCGCGGCATCCACGCATCGAGCTGCCCCAGAATCTCGTCGGGGGTGCCGGGCACCGTGCGCTGCACCGTCGCTGACGCCGGACCGAGCGCCTCCAGTAACAGCCCCGACTCCACGTCGGCCATCGGGAGGCGGGCGCGCTCTTCACCGATCGCCTGCCGCACGTGGGCAAGGTCGAGCCCCACCTCGCGGGCGATGTCGAGCAGACGCTCTTCCGAGATGCTTTCAGCCCCATCGGGCGTCGTGGTCTGCAGCTCGCTGGCGCGGGCCAGCACGCGCTCGAGCGCGGTGCGCGGAATGTCAGCCATGAATCCGGGAAACCAGAGGGACGCGAATCGGCACTAGATGCCGCTCAAAATGATATCGATTTGCCGCTGCAGGGCGTCGCGAATGGCCGGTGGCAGCGCGAAACCGTCGTCGAAGAGCGCCTGGTACGCCGTCATGCCCGGACGGCGGATGGTGGCCTGCTCCACGTAATATCGCACGTAACCGTCGCGCAGTTCCGGCGCGATGACCGCCAACAGCATCGCGCCCGCCTGCACCTGCCCCAGCGAGACATAGCGGTCGGCCGTGCCCGCGCGTTGTTCGGCCGGTGTCGTATTGTCCGCCACCACCGTACCGACCAGCGAGCCGGTGATCTCGTGCGCCAACACGTACAACACCTGCGCCGCGTCTTGGCTGCTTGCGGGAAAGGGCACCGCCACCATCGTTTGCCGGTTCGGCCCGGTGGCGGTGCGCCCTTCGCCGCCGATCGGCAGCGACAGCAGCACATGCCCCTGCCGCTGCGACGTGTTGTTCAGGAAGCGTTCGAACTTCGGGCGATAGACCTGCTGCCACAAACTGTCCACCGACGTGATCACCGGCGCGCGGGTGCGGATCAGGCGCGAATGCTCGGCGTTGAAGAATCGCTCCTGTTCATCGAGCACGCCGGCCAGAAACAGGCGGAGCCACTCGCGATCGGCCGCCGTCGGAAACATCGACGCGATGAGCGCCACGCGCGCTTGCGTTTCACGATCGGGAGCCCGCCGCGGATCACCCTCGAACTGCAGGAACCGTTCGAGCGCGTACTTCATGGCGTCCCAGTTCGAGAATTCGAACGGCAGAAACTGCGCCGACAGGTAGCCGCCGGTGAGCGGCAACCTCTTCGCGAGCGTCGTGCGATTGGCATCGAGGCTCGTGAGCACATTGCGCTGGTTCTTCACCACCACCAGTGAATCGCGATAGCCGTTGCGATACAGTCGCACGCGCGCCGTGTCTTCACTGATGAGCGCGAACGCATGCAGCCACAGATCGATGTGCTCGGCGGTGCGCACGGGCCAGCGTAGTGGCGGCTGCGCCGACGGCGCCACGGGAGCTCCGCTGGTCGGCGCCGCGCCGTTCGGGCCCATTGGCGCTCCCATCGGTGCTCCGACGGGGATCGCCGATGCGCAGGCCCCGCACAGAGCGAGCGCCGACGCCGCGGCAAGCGTGTGATGTACCAATGACCGGACAGGAAACGCGAGAGGCATACACGAGTATACACCTCACGCCATCGACTGGATTCAGCGAACGCGACGGAGCTAGCTGGCTCGTCGGATCGGTGTCGCGTTATCGGGGAGATCGGCGCTGCGACCGCAGGTCACACAGAAACGCCAGTTCACGTCGAGCTCAGTGCTGCACGCCGGACACTGCCGCTTGGTCATGTCCATGCCACAGTGCGGGCAGAAGGTCATGCGGCGGTGCTCCGGCAGGCGATTCCCGCAGTACCGACAGCCGCAGGGTTTGGTCTCAGCCTTGACTCCACCCGTCTGGCTTCCGATCGCGGTCGCCGGCGGGGTCGCCATTCGCTCCGTGCCGACGGTGGTTGCCTGTTGGGCCAACGTCAGCGAGGTCGTGGCCCAGGCCCGTACCAACGACATCGACGGGGACGGTGACGCGAGGGCCTGCGTGCAGGCGGTCTGCAGCTCGGACTCGGTCTCGAGGTAGCCACGCTCGCCAGCGATGAGTCGGAGGACCGCTCGTTCAAAGGCGTCGGCACCGCCGTCCGCCATTTCCCGGCGCACGTCGCGAAAGGGCAGCAGCCGTTCCTCGAGATCGGTGAGCGTGAAGCCCTGCGTCAGGAGATGCGGGTACTGGGTGCGAACGGTGCGTGAGAGGCGGAAGGCGAGACGATCGAGATCGTCCAGCGAGCGTGACACGACGCTCACTTGCTGTCCGCCGCCTGAAAACGCCTGTCGACGTCGTTTCCCATGCGCTCACGCGTCTCGCCACCGATGCGATCAAGGACTCGCTCGGCCACGTGCTTTGTGTTCGCTTGCGCGTCCTTCCAGCCATAGCCGTATCCCATGGCTACGCCGACCGCGAGGATGACTAGATACTTGAGCATGAGCGTCCGGAGGTGGCCCGGCACTCGTGCGCCGGCGTCCTTACGTCATTCGACGCGCAGTCTTGGCCGCGGGTAACGCGGGAGCAGGGGCAAAGGCGTCCGGCGCGGGAAATGGTGACAGTGGAGCCCGCTTGGTGTTGGCCCGAACCGGCTGTGCGGCCCACCACTCCTCGAACGACGACGCGACGAGGCCATCCGATCGGTCCTGCACCGCGGCTGCCCGCGTGGCCAGATGATTGGCGTACTCGTTCTGCGGATGGCCGGCGTGCCCCTTCACCCACGCCCACTGGGTCTCGTGCATCGCCACGGCATCGACCGCCGCCTGCCACAGCTCCACGTTCTCGACCGGCCCCTGAGCGCGCTTCCAGCCCCGCGCCATCCACCCGCGCACCCACGACGTCATCCCGTCCACGATGTAGCGCGAATCCGTCGTGAAGAGCACCGAGAGCGGATTCCCCTTCCGCGACATCGCCTGATAGCTGTCGATCACCGACCGCAGCGCCATCCGGTTGTTCGTGGTATCCGGTTCCGACGCCCAGAGGTCGAAGCGCTGCACCGCCCCATCGGCCCGTCGGAACTCGATCAACGCGCCCAACCCACCGGGGGTATCGCCACTCTTGCCATTACCGAGACAGGATTCGTCGGCGAACACCGCGACCAGGGGATACTGTGCGCTCACTTCACGATCTCCATGCCGTCCAGTTCATCGATGTAGATCTCGAGCAGGCTGCCGGTACTCGGATGACGTGCCACGATCAGCTCACGGCCGTCCTGTAGCCGGAGCCGCTCGGGGATCACGAGGAACTCGGTTCCGCGCCGATACAGCTGAAGGCGGGTGCCATTGGTAATGGCGCGCTCGAGTTTGTCGTACTGGAGGACAGAGAGATGCATAAGTCACTGCAAGGTACAAGGGCGGCGGTGCGCAGGCGGGTGAGGTGGTGGGGACGGGGGGCCGACCACCGGGCGTGATCCGCTACCGCCCCCACCCGGCGCACACCGCTTCCAGAATCGCCGTCGCGCGCTCGAGGTCCGCGATTTCCACCCACTCGGTGGCCGAATGCGCGCGCGAGATATCCCCGGGTCCGAAGCAGAGCGCCGGTATGCCCGCCTCGGCGAACAGGGCGGCATCGGTCCAGCACGACAAGCCCGCGATGGTGGGCGCAACGCCAGCCGCCGTACAGGCCGCGCGCATCGAGGTGATCAGTGGGGCTTCGCTCGCGAGATCGAGTGGAGGCTGCGCGCACACCAGCGAGACATCGGCCTGAAAGCCAGACCGCGAGGCGGTGAGGGCATCGCACAGCCCGCGGATATCAGCCAGCGCCTGCTCGCCATTCTCGCCGGGCAGCGTGCGGCGTTCAATGCGCAGCGTGCAGCGTTCGGCGTAGGTGGACCAGCCGGTTCCGCCCACGATCGAGGACGCGTGCAGCGAGGCGCGGCCCAGCAGTGGGTGCACGCGGGCGGCGAGCACGTCGAGTTCATACCGATCGAGGGCAGCCAGCAGCAGGCCGGCATGACGGTTCGCATCGATGCCCACGTCGTAGCGACTGCCGTGGGCGGCGCGACCATGCAACACCACTTCGATCCAGGCGAAGCCTTTGTGCGCTGGCGCGATCGCCATGCGGGTGGGTTCGGTGATGATCGCACCGGTCGCGCGAAGTCCTTGGGCGAGCAATGCGCGCGTGCCGATCGACTCATACTCTTCGTCGCACACGGCCGTGATGATGATCTCACTGGCCAGCGCACCACGCGCCGCAGCGCGGGCGGCGGCCACGCACATGGCCGCCACGCCGCCCTTCATGTCGGTTGAGCCGCGCCCAAAGAGGTTGCCGTCTCGCACCTCGGGCGCGAACGGCGCGTGCGACATGCCGTCCACGCCCACGACATCGAGATGCCCATTCAAGATGAGCGGCGTACGGCCGCTGGGACCGATGCGCGCGATCACGTTGGCTCGGCCGGGGGCGATCTCCTGCAGCGACACCGCGAAGCCCCATGCCTTCAGCACGTCCGCCAGGTGCATGGCACAGGCGAGTTCACCCGGCCCATCGGGCACAAGGGACGGATTGCGCGAATCGATCGCGACCAGCGAAGCGGTCAGCGCCACGGGATCGAGCGGATGTCGGTACGTCACGAGGTACAGTCTAGGCGTCGAGCGAGAGCCGCGACACCTCTACCCCACGCGCGGCGATGCGCCACGGCAGGACGTCGCCGAACGGCGCGACGGCCTCAGCCACGCGCGGGGCGTCGTCGGCGTCGCTCACGATCATCACGCACCCGCCGCCGCTGGCGCCGAGTGCCTTCAGGCCCTGCGCACCGACGGCGCGGGCCGCCCGCTCGAGCGCGTCGATGCGCTCGGTGGTGATGCGTGGATGCAGGGCACGCTGATGGATCCAGTGCTCGTCCACGAGCGCGGCCAACGTGGTCACGTCGGCCGCATGCAAGGCGTTCCGCATGTCGCGGGCCAGCACGGCCATCCGGTCGAGCGCCTCCACGACGCGCGGTGAGCGATCGCGATAGGCGTCGAGTACGGCCGTGATGGTGTCCCCTGACATGCGCGACTCACCCGTGTACACGAGGGTGATGCGCGCCTCGAGCGCGGCGTGTGCGGCGGCCGACAGTGGAATCTGTTCGACCGATACGTGGTCGCCCGACACGCCATCGCCGAACGTCAGCCCCAACGCGCCACCGAAGGCGGCGGCGTAGTGATCCTGGCGGCCGCCGGCGATCCCCAGTTCGTCCACCTCGAGGGAGCGACTCCACTCGGCGAGCCCCGCCGGGTCCGTGTCCTGTTCCTGTGCGGCGGCGAGGGCAGCCGCCAGCGCGACACCGGCCGCGGATGATCCGCCAAGCCCCGCGCCGATCGGGAAATCGCTCGCGATGGTGATCCGGCCGTCGTAGCCGGCGCGACGTACGGCGGCGGCGACCAGCGGCAGTCGGTTCGCCTCCGCGGGGCCCGGTTGGAGGGTGACGCGGGCTCGCCGCTCGATGGCGAGATTACAAACAAAGCCGCCTCGCTCTCCGGGATAGGGTGGGACATCTGTCCACCCTCCTCCGAAGTCGAGGCGACTCGGTGCCGACGCGGCGAACACGTCGAAGTACTACTTCTTCTTCTTGGCCGGCGCCTTTTTGGCAGGAGCTTTGGCCGCCGGCTTCGCGGGTGCCTTGGCTGGTGCCTTGGCTGGTGCCTTGGCCGGTGCCTTGACCGGTGCCTTGGCCGGTGCCTTGGCCGGTGCCTTGGCCGGTGCCTTGGCCGGTGCCTTGGCCGGTGCCTTGGCCGGTGCCTTGACCGGTGCCTTGACCGGGGCCTTGACCGGGGCCTTGACCGGGGCCTTGACCGGGGCCTTGGCTGGGGCCTTGGCCGCCGGCTTGGCTTCGACCTTGACCTCGGCCTTCGGCGCCGGCTTAGCCAGGACGGGTGCCTCGACCACCTCGACGTGCGGAGCGGGCGGCTTCGGCGGCGCCTTTGGAGCAATCGGCGCGTAGGTGACCTTGTCCGACGGCTTCTGCGGCTCAATGCGCATGGCGGCCCGCGCTTCAAGTGCCGCTTCGGCGGCGGCGGCGGGCGCCGTCACGGCCTTGGGCAGCTGGCCGAGCGGTACCGGCTTGGGAGGCGGCGCTTTCGGTCCGGGAATCGGCAAGGAGCCGTGCTTCGCGATGTACGCGGCTTCAGCCTGCTGAATCAGCACGTCGGCTTCCTCCTGTCCCATCTGGCCGCGGCGAACCATGTAGTTGATCAGGTCGCGCGCGCTCTCAATCGCAAAGGCGCTGAATCCAGCCGCCGCTCCGATGACCTCACGCATGGCGCCGGCCATTTTGCTCCCGGCTTCCAAGCTGATCTCGTGCGCGCGCTGCGCCATTTCGGCCGCCGTGTCGCGTGCGTCTGCAGCCCGATGCCCAGGGCCACGGCGCGGAGCCGGACTGGCAGGAGGTGCGTCACCTTCGGTGATCGTGTCGTCGTCTGCCTGCGGCAAATCGGCCATGGGTCGAACGCACTCCTTCCGCCAGCAATGGAGGTAGAGGTGGTCGCCCGACTTTTCTACGGAGGGGTACTGCTCAGGCCTCAATAGTAGGGTCCACGCCCACCAGAACGGGGGTAACTATATGATTTTCAGTGATCTATGCAAGGTATATGGACGTGATTTGCGAGGGGAACCGCATATTATTAACCGAACAAGTCGTCCTCGGCATCGTCGTCGCTATAGCCGCTCCGTCCAGAGGCCACCCTTATTTCGATACTTAATCAAGTCATCATAAGAACATCATGAAGACACTACCGCTTGATGGCGTCAAAGTGGTCGATCTTTCCCGCGTGCTTGCCGGACCCCACTGTAGTATGGCGCTCGGCGATCTCGGTGCACAGATCATCAAGGTTGAACGGTCCGGTTCGGGCGACGACACCCGAGGTTGGGGGCCGCCATTCGCCGCCGATGGCGAGTCCGCGTACTTCCTGAGCACTAATCGAAACAAATTGTCGCTCGCGGCCGACTTTCGGTCAAACGCCGACGTGTTGCTGCTGCGGGAGCTGATCGCCGGCGCCGATATCGTGATCGAGAACTTCCTACCGGGCGCATTGTCTCGATACGGTATTGATGCTGATTTGTTGCTGGCTCAAAACTCTCGGCTTATCTGGTGCACCATTTCCGGCTTCGGTCCAGACAGCCTGCGCCCGGGCTACGACTTCGTCGTGCAGGCCGAAAGTGGCTGGATGGCCATCACCGGTGAGCCCGACGGAGCGCCGATGAAAACCGGAGTCGCGTGGGTGGATCTGATGACCGGTAAGGACGCGGCGATTGCGGTTCTGGGGGCGTTGGCGGGACGGCATCGCCTTACCACGGCCGAGGATCGCCGGATCCATGTCACGCTGAGGGCGTCGGCGCTGGCTGGGCTGGCGAACGTGGCGCAGAACGCGTTGGTGTCGGGGCGCGATGCCCGCCGGTGGGGCAACGCCCACGCCAATCTGGTGCCCTACCAGCTCTTCGCCGCCGCCGACCGGCCGTTCGTGCTGGCCGTCGGGGCCGATCCCCAGTGGCCGCCCGCCGCCCGCGCTCTGGGGCTCGATGAGCTCGCCGTCGATCCCGCGTTGGGCACGAATGCCGGTCGGGTGGCGCACCGCGACCGCGTGGTGGCCGCGATCGCCGCGGCCGTGGCGCAGCGTCCGGCCGCCGAGTGGATCGCGGCCCTCGAGTCGGCCGGCGTCCCCTGTGGTCTGGTGCGCGGCGTGCAGGAGGCGCTGCAGCAGGCCATCGACCACGGCGATGCCTCGCCGCGCACCGGCATCGCGCCCCAAGGGCACGGTCGAGTTCGCTACGAACCGCCTCATCTTGATGCCCATGGTGCCCTCATCCGCCATCACCGCTGGAGTGCATTCCACCATGTGCCGACACTCCCGGTACGGCCCGCGTGACCTCCGCCGCGGCCAATCGTCCCATCTGTGAGAAGATCAGCGGCCTGCTTTGCGCTTCGTTTGTCGGAAGGGGTGTCAATACCGTTCGCTCTGCGTTATCGTAGCGCGGTGACCATGACGGAAGAAGAACCCACTCCCGCAGACGTCGATTCGGACCAGGACGTCATCTCCCGCATTCTGTCGGGAGAACGCGATGCCTTCGCGATGCTGATCGGCCGATACAGTGATCCGCTGTATCGGCATGCTTTGGGTATGACGGGAAGTCCCGACGTAGCCGAAGACATTCTTCAGACATCCTTCATCAAGGCCTATCACCATCTCGGTGAAGTCCGTGGTCGATTCGATGCCTGGCTTTTTCGGATTGTTGCGAACGGGTGCAAGGACTGGCTGAAGAACATTCGGCGCACGCATCTCAGCTACGACGAAGACGACCAGCCCTCCACCTACGCGAGTCCCGATGAGGACCTCGACCGCACGGAACTGCGGCAGGACCTCGACGCCGCCCTCGCGCAGTTGGCCCCGTCACTTCGGGAGGCCTTCATCATGAAACATGTGGAAGGACGCTCCTACGAAGAGATGGCGGATCTTTTGGGTTCAACCGTGGGAGCACTGAAGATGCGCGTGCATCGGGCGCGAGAAGCCCTTCAGACGCTGCTCGAGGAGAAATACGACTGATGCTCGACCGACACGAAGCGCACGACGACCGGAGTCTCGGTCAAGATTTGCCGAAACGCGACGCTGCGCCGGTTTCTGATCGTCCGGTGGCAGATCGCGAAGTGCCGCTTCCCGGTATGGCAGCGGCGGGTCAACCAGCGATGGTGATCCACCAGTGGCTCGACGGCGAGACCAGCGAAGTCGACGCGCGCCGCGCCGATGCCAAGCAGGTTGATCTCTGGAAGATGATTTCGACGGAAACGCAACAGCGTCGTCGCATGACCACGCCGGCGTACCTTGCCGCCAACATCATGGCCGCCATTCCTGAAGCGCGTACGGAAATCAGCACCGCGACCGCGACGTCGACCGCCACGATGGTCGAGTCCCGGTCCGCGCTGCCCATGACGATGGTCCTGATGCTCGGCGCGGGTGTGTTCGCAATCGGCATCGTTATTGGCAAGATGCTGTAAGCTCGGTGCGCTGCCTCTAAACTGCTAACTCCCTAGTTAGCAGGGTGGAGGGTATCAGGGGGCAGGACGCAGGCCGCTCGACGCGGTTCACTGCTTCCTGCCCCCTTTTGTTCAGCTCCTCCCTGCTCACTAGGGAGTGTGCCGTTCGCGGCTCACTTGGGAGTGTGCCGTTCGCCATCCTACATGTGTATCGCCCGCCCCAACGCACTCAGCGCCGCTTCCTTTACCGTCTCACTCAGCGTCGGATGCGAGTGAACCGTAATGCCGATGTCTTCGGCGCTACCGCGGTATTCCATGGCCAGCACCACTTCGCTCAGTAGGTCGGCGACGTTCGGGCCGATCATGTGGCAGCCCAGAATCTCGTCGGTGTCTTGATCGACGACGAACTTCACGAAGCCCTGCGTCTCGCCCATGGTGCGCGCCTTCCCATTCGCGCTGAACGGAAACTTGCCCACGCGATACGCGCGGCCGCTGGCCTTCACTTCCTGCTCGGTGAGTCCCACCGTGGCCAATTCCGGCCACGTGTACACGATGCCCGGGATCGTGCGGTGGTGCATGTGCACCGGCTTGCCGGCGATCACTTCGGCGGCGATCACGCCTTCTTCTTCGGCCTTGTGCGCGAGCAACTTGCCACCGCACACGTCGCCGATCGCGTACACGCCCGGCAGGTTGGTCTTTTGCTGATCGTCCACCAGAATCTCGCCACGCGTGCCCATCGCGAGACCGAGCGCCGCCGGGTCGATGCCGCCGATGGCCGACTTGCGGCCCACCGACACCAGCACGTAGTCGGCGTCGAGGTGTGACGCCACGCCGTCCTTCTCCACGTGCACCCGCACGCCGTCGCTGTGCACCTCGGCGCCGGTCACCTTGGTGCCCGTGTGGATCTCGAGCCCCTGCTTGCGGAAGATCTTGTCGGCTTCCTTGACCAGATCATCATCGTTGCCGGTGAGAATCGTAGGCAGGAACTCGACGACCGTGACTTTGGCACCCAAGCGGCGCCACACCGAGCCGAGTTCGAGGCCGATTACGCCGCCGCCCACGACCACCAGATGCTTGGGCACTTCCGGAATCGACAGCGCGCCCACGTTCGACAGTACACGCTTTTCGTCGAACTTCAGGAACGGCAACTGCACCGGCACGGAGCCCGTGGCGATGATCACCGATTTGCCCTGCCAGTGCGAGATCGTGCCGTCGGCCGCTTTCACTTCGACCACGTTGCCGGGCTGCAGCGTGCCGTAGCCCTTGGCCCACGTGATCTTGTTCTTCTTGAAGAGGAACTCGACGCCCTTGGTGTTCTGGGTCACGACGTCGGTTTTGCGGGCCATCATCGTGGGCAGGTCGATCGACGCGCCGTCAACCCTGATGCCGTGCTCGGCCGCATGCAGGCGCAGCCATTCGTAGTGTTCGGAGCTCTGGAGCAGCGCCTTCGACGGGATGCACCCGACGTTGACGCACGTGCCACCCAGCGTCTTGTCGAATTCGACGCAGGTAACGGAGAGGCCGAGTTGTGCCGCACGAATCGAGGCGACATAGCCGCCTGGGCCGCCGCCGAGCACCACGACGTCGGCAGATTGGAGAGTCGGGGAGGTCATATCGCAAGATAACGCGGCGTTCGGTCGCGGTGTTACCTCCTCCTTGCCCGCGCGTCTTCCCAACAGAACGGCGCGCGGTTCGCGTCGCTGATCACTGAATTGACGCACACTCGCTGGCCGCGACTCCAATCCTCGCATTGAAACGCGTGCTGGTGAACCCCGACGTCCCGGCGGAAACGCTCGGGGCGTCGTGGTGCTTCCATGACTGCGAAGTAGGGAGTACGGAGTAGGGGGTAGGGAGTCAGCTGACTCTCTACCCCCTACTCCATACTCCCTACCCCTTACTTCGCTTTTAGAGCAGCATCGCGGCCGGGTCTTCCATGAGCTCCTTGAAGCGCACGAGGAAGAGTACCGCCTGCTGACCGTCGATCATCCGGTGATCGTACGAGAGCGCGACGTACATCATGGGGCGGATCTCGACCTTCCCGTTGATCGCGACCGGACGGTCCTGTGTCTTGTGCAGACCAAGGATGCCGACCTGCGGGTAGTTGATGATCGGCGTCGAGAGCAACGAGCCGAACACGCCGCCGTTGGTGATCGTGAACGAGCCGCCGGTGAGGTCGTCCATCGACAGCTTGCCGTCGCGCGCGCGCTTGGCCAAGGCCCCGATATCCTTGCCGATTTGCACGATGCTCTTCGTGTCGGCGTCCTTCACGTTCGGCACCACCAGACCGGCGTCGCTGGCCACCGCGATACCCATGTTCACGTAGTGCTTGTACACGATCGTGTCGCCGTCGATCTGCGCATTCACCGCCGGATAGGCGTCCAGCGCGAGACAGGCCGCCTTTACGAAGAACGGCATGTACGACAGCTTGACGCCCTGCTCCTTCTCGACGCGATCCTTGAGACGCTCACGCAAGGCCGTGATGGCCGTCATGTCGATCTCGTTGAACGTCGTCAGGTGGGCCGTCTGATGCTGTGAGAGCAACAGGTTCTCGGCGATCCGCTTGCGACGCGTCGTCATCTTCTCGCGCGTTTCGCGCGTACTCGACGGCACCACGACGGTGGCAGGAATAGCCGGCGCGCCGCCCGGAGCAGCCTTCGCCGGCGCCGCGATGGCGGCCACCACGTCGGGCTTGGAGACCACGCCCCCGCGACCGGTGCCCGTCACGTCGGACGGGGTGATTCCGGCTTCCGTCGCGAGGCGTGCGGCCGCCGGAGACACCTTCACGTCGGCAGCCACGGCCGCGATCGGTGCTGCCACTGGCGCTGCCACTGGGGCTGACGCGGCCGGCGCGTCCGGCGCGGCTGCACCCGCCGAGAGTTCACCCAGTTCGTCGCCGACGTTCACGACATCGCCTTCGCCTTTATGCCGCTTCGTGAGCACACCGGCCTCGAGGGCCGGCACCTCGACGGTGATCTTATCGGTCTCGAGCTCAACGAGCGTATCGCCGGCGGCGACGCGGTCGCCTTCGTTCTTGAGCCAGCGGGAGATGGTCGCCTCGACGATGGATTCGCCGAGCGGTGGAACCTTGATGGACGACATGTGGTGTGACGGTCGTGTAGTGAACAGTCGGGGGGCGTATGTCTTGAATATAGACTTCGGATGGCTCTGGTAGGGGGTGTCGTCGCTGCACTCCCGTTTGCGGCCGGAGCAGGGGAGATTCCACATGTCCGTCCACCCTTTTCCCAACCCACCATGACCATGCGTGCCCTGACGATCGATGCCCATGGGGGCCTGGATCAGCTTCGTGTCCGCGACGACATGCCGTTGCCGGCGCTCGCGGGCCCCGGGAGCGTGCGCGTGCGGATCAAGGCGGCGGCGATCAATCGTCTCGACCTCTGGGTCCTCGGCGGCATTCCCGGGGTCAAAATCCAGCCGGGCTGGGTGTTGGGCTCCGACGGCGCGGGCATCATCGACGCCGTCGGTGATGCGGTGCAGGGCCTCGCACCCGGGGATCACGTGATCCTCAATCCCGGCCTGGTGGACCGGACCTGCCGTTGCGAATACTGCCGCGATGATGATCAACCGCTCTGTCTCACGTATGGCATCATGGGCGAGCACCGCCACGGCACCATCGCCGACTATGTCGTCGTGCCGGCCGACAACGTGCGCGTCATTCCCGCCAGCATCCCATTCGAGGTGGCGGCGGCGTTCCCGCTCGCCACGCTCACGGCGTGGCGGATGATCGTGACCCGCGCCAAGGTGCGGCCAAGTGATCACGTCTTGATCTGGGGCATCGGCGGCGGCGTGGCGCTGGCCGCGCTGCAGATCGTGAAGCGCCTCGGTGCGACGGCGTGGGTGACCTCGGGGAGTCCCGAGAAGCTGGCCCGGGCGCAGGCCCTCGGCGCCGATCACCTCCTCGACCACCGACAGCCCGATGTCGGGCGTGACGTGCGCGCACGGACCTCCAAGCGCGGCGTGGACGTGGTGATCGACTCCGTCGGCGAAGCCACCTTTTCGCAGTCCTTGGTGGCGCTTGGCAAGCGGGGGCGCCTCGTGACCTGCGGCGGCACCAGCGGACCGTTCGTGCAGCTCGACGTGCGTCGGATGTTCTGGAATCAGTGGACGCTGATGGGATCGACCATGGGGAATGACGCCGAGTTCGATGCGATAACGGCGCTCTTCCGGGACGGAGACCTGATGCCGCCGGTGGACTCGGTGTGGTCGATCGAGGAGTCCGCCCGAGCCTTCGAGCGGCTCTCATCGGGCGAGCAATTCGGCAAAGTCGTCGTCCGCCTGTGACCGAGGCGGCGCGCTTCACCTCGGCCGAGGAACGGGCCATGCGCGAGACCGTGCGACGCGGGGAGATCCCGCTCTGCCCCCGCTGCTCCGTGCTCATGACCCAGCGGGCCATCGGCGGCGGGTCGTTCGGATTGGGCTACCACCGGCAGCGGGAATGGCTCTTGTGCCCACAGTGTCGCCGCAGCGTGATCTTTGATGTGAAGCGGGGAACGCGCCTCTGATTCGGGGCCGCGCCGCGGGCCGCGCTGTGGGCTTCCCTCCGTCGTGACGGGTGTTTCGCTAGTTTTCAGCAGGTCCGCAGGAACCCCCTCTCAAAATGACTTTGTTTCAGCAACCGTTTCCCGACTCTCTGGCGCTCGCGGCCGCTGCGACGCAGACAGATTCAGGTCAGACCGCACTTATGTCGACGTTCACGGAACGTCTCGAGCAGAGCTTCGCGCTGCTCGGGGAATTCGTCCCCGCGCTGTTCGGTGCGCTCGTGATCCTCTTTGCCGGCTATCTGGTGGCGAAGGTGATCGAGAAGGGCACCGCCCGATTGCTGCGCCGCATGCATTTCAATCAGCTGCTCGAGCGTGGCGGTGTGATGCACGCCGTGGAGCGTTCGGGTTCGCATTTGAATCCCGCGAAGGTCATCGCCAATCTCCTGTTCTGGTGCGTGATGTTCGCCGTGCTGCTCGTGGCGGCGAATGCGATCGGTCTGGAATCGCTCGCCAGTGTGTTTTCCGAACTGGTGAGCTACATCCCGAGCGTGATCGCGGCGATCGTGATCATCATTCTCGGCATCGTGCTCGGCGGATTCGTCGGCGGCCTGATCATGGCGTCGGCGGGCGGAATGCACGGCGGTCCGTGGCTGGCGCGGACGGGTCGCGCCGGCGTGATCGTGCTCGCGGTGTTCATGGCGTTGCAGGAGCTGGGGATTGCCACCGACATCGTGACGACGGCCTTCGCCATTTTGTTCGGTGCGGTGGCGCTGGCGTTGTCGCTGTCGTTTGGTCTCGGCAATCGCGAACTCGCCGGCGAAATCACGCGTGAGTGGTATCAGCGGTACCAGGCCGAGCGTCGCGCCATCGACGCCGAGGCGGCGGCCGATGAAGCGGAAGAGCTGGCCGAAGAGACCTCGGCAGACGAAACCGCCGAGATGCCGGAGTCGCCCGTCCCGCGGACGGCGCGGCCGCTCGACGCGAGCGCGCCGTAGTGACCGTGCGCGTGCGGCGTGCGCCGGTTCGGCTCTTGGTTGGAATGCTGTGGACACCGCTGGCAGGGGTGGGCGCGCAGGCGAAGGTGCCGCGGACCGCAGTGCCCGACCGCGATACCGTCGCCACGGCGCTGCTGGCCGCCGAAACACGCGAGTACGCACAGCGCCTGACCACCTTGCGTCGCGAGTACCTCGCCCGTGCTTCTTGGGCCGATCTCGGCGACCGGTGCAATCCCGGCGCGCTGCGGGTGTTCACGAAGGACACGACTCCGGCTTTGCAGACGGCGTTACAGGCGCTGGTTGAGCGGATGGAGCAGACGATCCTGCTGCAGGGCGCCGGCCGGTCGTTGGCGACATCGGAGGCGCGGGCCCTGCTTCGTGTCGTGATTGGCTGGGAAGCCGGTATCGACCGGCCGCGGTGGGACGAGGACGGGGCGGGGGTGCATCGCGCGGTGGCCACCGGGCTCACGGGTGATGTACCGGACCCCACCAGCCCCGGCTGCCTGCCGTCGCCGATCATGGGCGACACCGTCACCGTCGTGGTGCCCGGCTTCACCGAGATGGAGTTCCCGAACGCGGCGCGGCCGCGGGTCAAGGCGTACTTTGGGCGAGACGGACAGCAGCGTGCGCGTGATGAGTTTTTCGCCGCGGTCGGCGCCACGAATCCGAGCGCCGACCTGTCCTCCATCGTGGTCGCGCCGATGGTGATCTGGCAGGACTACGCGGTGGTCGGGGTGAACCGTCCCCGGGAGCGCGCCGGCGTTGCGGTCGGCTCGGGGAGCAATGGCGGGGCGGCGTATCTGCTGCGCCGTGTCGGCGGCGAGTGGCGGCTGCTCTCGATTGTGCGCAGCTGGGGCTTCTGATGCGCAGTGTGTTTCTAAGTCGTTGAAATGCAGTAGGTTACGGCTGGCTCGCCGCGTTGTTTTTACACCTCGGGTCGTGTACATTTAACGGCTGTCGATCAAAGTCTAGGAAAACGTTTCTCCTGCCCGACGTCACATGACTGCACCGAACGCCCGCGAACGCATTCTGCCGCGCCTCATCGATGAGGAAGTGAAAGAGTCGTTCATCAACTATTCCATGAGCGTCATCGTATCGCGTGCACTGCCAGACGTGCGCGATGGCCTCAAGCCGGTCCATCGCCGCGTGTTGTACGCGATGAACGAGCTCGGACTGTTGCCGGGGCGTCCGTTCAAGAAGTCGGCGACCGTGGTCGGTGATGTGCTCGGCAAGTACCACCCGCACGGCGACAGCAGCGTCTACGACGCGCTCGTGCGTATGGTGCAGACGTTCTCGCTGCGGTATCCGCTCGTCGACGGCCAGGGGAATTTCGGCTCGATGGACGGCGACAACGCGGCCGCCTATCGCTACACCGAAGCGCGGCTGACCCGCATGTCGGTCGAAATGCTCGAGGACATCGACAAGAACACGGTCGACTTCGCGCCGAATTTCGACGACCGTCTCGAAGAGCCACGTGTGCTGCCGTCGGGCGTGCCGAACCTGCTGGTGAACGGGTCGTCGGGTATCGCCGTGGGCATGGCCACGAACATTCCGCCGCACAATCTGCGCGAAGTCGTGACGGCCGTGATCGCGATGATCGACAATCCCGAGCTCGAAGGCGCCGCCCTGCGGGCATTCGTGCGCGGCCCGGACTTCCCGACGGGCGGGTACATCTATGGCCGCGCCGGCATCGCCGATTATCAGGACACGGGCCGCGGCCGCATCGTCATGCGCGCGAAGGCGGTCATCGAAGAGAAGGAATCGACCGGCCGGTCGCAGATCGTCGTCACCGAAGTGCCGTACCAGGTGAACAAGGCGAAGCTGGTCATCGACATTGCCGAGCTGGTGCGCGACCAGAAGCTCACCGGCATCAGCGCACTGCGCGATGAGTCCGACCGCGATGGTATCCGCGTGGTCGTCGAGCTCAAGCGCGATGCGATCCCGCGTGTTGTGCTCAACCAGCTGTATAAGCACACGGCCATGCAGAGCACGTTCGGCGTGATCATGCTGGCGCTCGTGCCCGACGTGAACACGCGACAGCTCGTGCCCAAGGTGCTCACGCTGCGGCAGTGTCTCGGACACTACATCGAGCACCGCCACGAAGTGATCGTGCGTCGCACGCAGTTCGATCTCGATAAGGCGCTCGAGCGCGAGCACATTCTCGAAGGACTCAAGATCGCCGTCGACAACATCGACGAAGTGATCCGCATGATTCGCGCGGCTGACGACACGCCGACGGCAAGTCTGCAGCTGCAGGCGCGCTTCGGGCTCTCCGAGCGGCAGGCGGAAGCGATTCTCAACATGCGTCTGGCGAAGCTCACCGGCCTCGAGCGCGACAAGCTCGAGGAGGAGCTCACCGAAGTGCGCGCGTTCATCCTCGAGATGCGCGGCATTCTCGAGTCACGGCCGCGCCGCATGGAGATCATGAAGGGCGAGCTGCTCAAGCTGATGGAGACCTACGGCGACGAACGCCGAACGGAGATCGTCAGCGACGAAGGCGAGTTCTCGATCGAGGATCTGATCGCCGAGGAAGAGATGGTCGTGACCATCTCACACAACGGCTACATCAAGCGCACCCCGCTGTCGCTGTACAACCGGCAGGGGCGTGGCGGCCGCGGCAAATCCAGCGCGGATCTCAAGGAAAACGACTTCATCGAGCGCTTCTACGTGGCAAGTACGCACACGTACATGCTCATCTTCACCGACGACGGGCGTTGCTTCTGGCTCAAGGTGCACGAGTTGCCGCAGGCCGGGCGCAACACGCGCGGCAAGCCGATCGTGAACCTCATCAACGTCACTCCTGACACGCGCATCCGCGCGATCGTGCTCACGCGCGAGTTCAGCGACACGGAATTCCTGCTGTTCTGCACGCGCAATGGCACGGTGAAGAAGACGGCGCTGTCGCAGTACAGCAATCCGCGCTCGAATGGCATCAAGGCCATCAAGGTCGAGGAAGGCGATGAACTGATGGACGTGCAGGTGACGTCGGGCAGTAATGACGTCGTGCTCGCGACGCGCCACGGTCTCTCGGTGCGCTTCCATGAAAGCGATGTGCGTGAGATGGGCCGTGACACGACGGGCGTGAAGGGCGTCGAACTCCGCCCGAGCGACCAGCTGGTGGGCATGGTCGTGATCAAGCGCGAGGCGACGCTGCTCGTCGTGACCGAAAAGGGGCTCGGCAAGTGCAGTGAAGTGAGCGAATACCGCGTGCAGAAGCGCGGCGGCAAGGGCATTCTTACGCTCAACCGCACCGCGAAGACCGGCGACGTGGTGGCGCTCATGGAAGTCGTGCCCGAAGACGAACTGATGCTGATGACGCGTCAGGGTGTGGCGATCCGCTCGCGGGTGAGCGAAATCCGCGTCACGGGCCGTGCGGCCCAGGGTGTCAAGCTCGTTGCCCTCGACGAGCACGATGTGGTGCAGGCCGTCGCCCGCGTGATTCCGGACGACAAGGATGACGTGGATGGCGTAGAGGGCGCCGAGGGCATAGAGGGGGAGGCACCGGCCGGGGAGCTGGGGCTCGACGATGGCGGCGTCGCGTAACGGCCTGACGACCGCCGATCGCGACGGCTGATGCCCAACTCCCGAATTCTCGTCGTTGACGACGATGTGGCTGTCCTCGAGTCCGTCACCTGGCTGTTGCAGGAGAACGGGTACGAGGTGGTCCCCGCCAATGGCGGGACGGCCTGTCTGGAACAGCTCGAGAAGCGCGCGCCCGATCTGCTGCTCCTCGACATCCTCATGCCGGATGCCGATGGATGTCAGCTGCTCGAGCGGATCAAGAGTGAAGAGCGCTGGCGTGATTTGCCGGTGCTCATGCTTTCCGCGCAGCCGCCTGAGCACGCCTCGGTGCGGTCGTTGGGATTGGGGGCGGCGGATTTCATTCGGAAGCCGTATCGTCCGAAGGAGTTGCTGGCGCGCGTGCAGGCGCAGCTCCGCATGGGCGCCATCCTGCGCTCGACCCGCATGGCGCTCTCGCGCACGGAAGAAGCGCTCGTGCGCGCGCAGCAGGATGCCGACAGCCGTCGCAAACTCGTGGACATCCTGCACGAAGTCACCGGCGATCTGTCCGTCACCGAACTCTTCCATCTGCTGGTCCGTCGTGCGGCGCGCGCGCTCGGCGTGTCGCACTGTTCGGTCGTGCTGGCGCGACCGGGTGATGCGCAGGCGGTGGTCGTGGCAGCGTTCGAAAATCCTGGCCTGCAGCACCTCAGCATCCAGCTCGACCGCTATCCAGAGCTGAAGGCGGCCCTCGAGTCGGGACAGCCGGTGCTGGTGGACGATCTCGACACGCATCCGCTCTACGAAGGCGTGCGGCACGTGTGGGGCATTGAAGGGATCGAAGTGCCGATCCGCTCCGTGATCGCTTTGCCGTTCACGGTCGACCGCGGACAGTATGGGGTCTTCCTTGTGCGTCGCACGCGCGATCAGGATCCCTTCGGGCCGCATGATCTCGAATTCGCGCAAGCCGTCATTACGGCGGCGGTGGCGGTGATTCAGCGCGCGCAGATGGTCGAGAGCACGATGGCCGACAACGCGCGACTCGAACAGCTCGCGCAAACCGATCCCCTTACCCAACTCCTCAACCGGCGGGCGCTCACCGAGCGCATCACGGCGGAGATGGAGCGTGCGCTGCGTTATGACTCCACGCTCGCGCTCTTGATGATCGACCTCGATCATTTCAAGCGGGTCAACGACACGTACGGCCATCTCGTCGGCGACGACGTGTTGCGCGATGTCGGCCAGCTGCTGCTCGAGACGATTCGCGGCAGTGATATCGTGGCTCGATATGGCGGTGAGGAGTTTCTGGTACTGCTGCCGGAGACCGAGGAGGTCGGTGCGGTATCGTATGCCGAGCGTATCCGGGCCGCCATCGATGAATACGAGTTCGCCCGCGGGGGCGAGCATCCGCCGCTCAAGCTCACGGCCAGCATTGGCGTGGCCGTGTTTCCGGCGGCCCGCATCGAGAACGTCGAGGACCTGTTCTCGCGGTCCGACGCCGCGCTCTATCGCGCCAAGGCGGACGGCCGCAATCGCGTGCGACAGTAGGCGGCCACTCGACGCCTAGAGCTGGGCGTTGCGGTGCTCGATCATTGCGCACGCGTCCTGCACCACGTCGATCCCGGCCCGGGCGAGCGACTCCGCCACCGCCGCCTCGTGAATACCCTGCTGCATCCACACCACGCGCGGCGCGGCGGCGAGCATGTCCTCGAGGTGCTGCGCGACGTCGCCGGATCGGCGAAAGAGCAGCACCAGGTCGGCCGGCGGGGTCACCGTGCGCAACGACCGATGAACCGGTGCGCCGAGCATCTCCGTCAGGTCGGGGTAGTACACGGGCACCGGAATGATCTCGAAGCCGGCTGCCTGCAGATACGCCGGCACATCGTACGCCGGCCCGCCGACGAGCGCCGGTTTCATGCCGATCACCGCGATCCGACGCGCCGACGAAAGCACCTTGGCGAGTTGTGAAGAGTGCCCGAGAAGACGCGAACGCCACTGGGCCGGTTCGCACCCCTCGTCTCGTTCGGTCGCCGAAGGCATTAGCTTCTCCTTCATAAATCCTCCCTATTCCCGAGATTGCTGGAGCCATCCACATGCGCATGCTTGTCCTCGGCGCGGGGCTGCAAGGCACCGCCTGCACGTATGATTTGCTGAGAAACCCGTCGGTCTCGCAGGTCGTGCTGGCCGACCTCCATGTTGGCGCCCTTCCCGCGTTCCTCACCCCGTTCATCGGCCCCCGGCTCGAGGCGATCGCCCTCGATGTGCGTGATGCCGATGCCGTGCGGGCCGTCTTCTCCCGCTGCGACGCGGTGATGAGCGCTATTCCGTACTACTTCAACGCCGACCTGGCAGCTATCGCCGTCGACGTGGGTGTGCATTTTGCCGATCTGGGTGGCAACACGCACATCGTGCAGGAACAGAAGAAGCTCGACGCGGCGGCGAAAGCCAAGGGGATCAGTGTGATCCCGGACACCGGTCTCGCCCCCGGCATGGTCAATGTCATTGCGCAGCACGGCATCGATCAGTTCGACACGGTCGAGAGCGTCAAGCTCTTCGTGGGCGGGCTGCCACAGCATCCGGAGCCACCGCTCGGGTACCAGATTGCGTACTCCATCGAAGGCATGGTGGACTACTACACCACGGCGTCGCTGGTCGTCCGCAACGGACAGCCGGCCCATGTGACCGCGCTCTCCGAGCTCGAGTCGGTGCCGTTCGCCGAACCGGTGGGTGATCTCGAGGCATTCCATACCGCGGGCGGCCTTTCGACCATGGTGTATCGGTACGCCGGCGTCATTCCGACCATGGAGTACAAGACGCTGCGCTATCCGGGACACGCGCGGGTTATGGCCGCCATCCGCGATCTCGGCCTGCTCGGCAGCGATGCCGTGGATGTGAAAGGCCAGCAGGTCGTGCCGCGCGATGTGTTCGTGCGGGTGGCCGGTGAGCAGCTGCGTAAGGGCAAGCCCGACCTCGTGGCGTTGCGCGTGGTGGTGCGCGGCACGAAGGACGGCGCGATGGGTACGCGGGGCTGGGAAGTGCTCGACCGGTACGATACCGCCACCGGCATCTCCGCCATGATGCGCACCACCGGCTACACGCTCTCGATCACCGGGCAGCTGCAGGCCACCGGTGCGATCGCCGCCGGCGTGCACACGCCAGACGAGTGCATTCCGGCGGAACGCTACTTTGCGATGCTCGCCGAACGCGGCGTGACGGTGGTCGAACTCAGGTCCTGAATTCGCGGATCAAGCCGCGTGCGCGCCGTGACGCCGTTTCCAGCGGTTCTGCGGAGGCGGACACGTCGCGGCAGGCGGCTGGGAGCATCAGGAGGGGCAGCGCCCGCGCGGCGACTTCGTGGTGGGAGAGCGGCACCGTCTAACCCACCCAGTTCGGACTCGAATCGGACTCATAAACCATCATTATTGCCGAAAGCCAGTTATGTCGATTCGGGAAAATCGGTGAAGTATTGCCACGATGTTCCGATTTGCTTGCGGCAGCCGGAAACCTCGGTTTAGCTTCGACGTGTTGTATCACGAACGGCCCTCGATGTCCGCGCGCGACCGCGCGTCACACGAGGCTCTCTACTCATTCAGGAACCGGCATGGTTGGCACGTTCCGCCCGCGGCGGATGACATCCGTCGCGCTGCTGGGCGCTCTGGCCCTAGGGCTCGCAGCGTGCGGCGGCGAGTATCCGAATTCGACCTTCAATCCGAACTCGGACTACAACGCAGCGATCGATGCACTCTGGGACAAGCTGCTCTTTTGGGGCACGCTGGTCTTCATCGGTGTCGAAGCCGCTCTCGTCTACACCATTTTCAAGTTCCGGCGTCGTCCTGACGGCGGCGTGCCGAAGCAGGTCCACGGCAACACGGCGCTCGAGATCACGTGGACGGCGATTCCGGCCGTCATCCTGATCTTCATCGCGATTCCGACGGTCCGCACGATCTTCCAGACGCAGGCCAAGGCGGCGCCCGATGCGCTGCAGGTCGAGGTGATCGGGCACCAGTGGTGGTGGGAGTTCCGCTACCCGCAGTACGGCATCACGACGGCGAACGAGCTGTACTTGCCGAACGGCCGCACGGTGAACTTCCAGCTCAAGACGGTCGACGTCTTGCATTCCTTCTGGATCCCCCAGATGGGGGGCAAGCGCGACCTGATCTCGAACCGGACGAATTACCTCTGGTTCACGCCGAACGCGGATCTTCCGTCATCGGCCTGGAACGGATTTTGTGCCGAGTTCTGCGGTCCCTCGCACGCGAACATGCGGTTCCGTGTGTTTACGGTCACGCCAAGCGAGTTCGCGCAGTGGACGGCGCACCAGAAGCAGCCGGCGATCTTCCCGGCGGTGGCGCTGGCACCGGCCACGGCTGCTCCCGATGTCGCGCCGGTCCCGTCAGGCACGGGCAGCACGCCCCTGTTGCAGGTCGCCGCCGCGACCGCTCCGACGACGACGGCGAAGGACTCGCTGGCACCGGTGGCGCTGGTTCCGGTGTGGACGTTCCCGAAGGAGAGGATCGAGAAGGACTTCGCCTTCACCATTCCGAAAACGCCGCTCACGAACCAGATCGGCTTCACCGAATCGCTGCTGGGCACGGGCGACGCGGAGCGTGGCCGCCAGATTTACAGCCGGTCAAGCTGCATTGGCTGTCACGCAATCGCCGGCACGCCGTATAACATGGCGGCGGTTGGCCCGAATCTCACCCATGTGGGATCGCGCTACACGATCGCGGGCGGACTCTATCCGAACGACACGAAGCATCTGTCGTATTGGATCAAGAGTGCGCCGCACATGAAGCCCGGCTCCATCATGCCCTCGCTGGGTAAGGGTGTGACGGATCCGAAAACCAAGATGGTGGTCAACGTCGGCGGTTTGACCGACGCGGAGGTCGCGGACATCGTCGCGTACCTCCAGGCCCTGAAGTAAGTCACCGTCACCGCTGACCAACGACACCGATGGCAACCA
>CAIUOO010000026.1 GCA_903900795.1 uncultured Gemmatimonadota bacterium
CGCGAACGTCGCGCGCGATCCGCGGCGGGACGGCCGCCGCCATGGATTCCGTGAGTTTGTCGCGGAGGCGATCTCTCGAGAGTGCCATGGGTGAATCGTTCGTGCTTTCTGACATGGCGCCCAGACCAGAGACAGACACAAAGAATCCTTTCTTTTCAGAAAGGACAGTATAGACAATAAGTTGCCGGTTTTAAAGGAAAGAAGTAAGAGCCGGCAACGAATTGCGTGACGCACTCTCGAGCCTAGTATTTATCCGGATATATTGACAATTTAGTTTTATCCGGATAGAATTATATTTTACACCCAATCCGGACGGCCAATGGACCGAAAAGCGCTCGCCCGCGCGTACAAGGAGTCGCGCCGCCCTATGGGCGTGTACTGCGTGCGCAATATCCAGAGCGGTGACACGCTGATCGGGCGGTCCACCGACCTACCTTCTGTTCTCAATCGCGAACGGACCTCGCTGCGATTCGGCGGGCACCCCAATCGCCGGTTGCAGCAGGACTGGAACGCACTCGGTTCCGACGCCTTCACGTTCGAGGTGCTCGACACCCTCGCCTGGCCGGACGACACGCCCGACTTCGATCCCACCAGCGACCTGTTGTTGCTGGAGTCGATGTGGCGTGAGCGGCTGCAGCCCAACGGAAACAGCAGTTACAGCACGTCCAAGACATCGGGGCGCGCGTGAGTCTGGCGCCGGTCACCGCCTTTCGCGGACACGAATTGCTCGCCACCGGCGCACTGCGCGACGTGGCGCGCGTGGTCTGGCGTGCCGTCAAGGACGCCGAGTCGCATCACGGCGCCGTGCTGGTGTTCGACGACGCCACCGGTCGCGTGGTCGATCTCGAGATGCGCGGCGACGAGCGCGCGATGTTGGCGCATGTGGATGTGATGCTGCGCATGAGCCAGACCGCGCTCGTTCAAACGAACGATGAGCCGAACGGTGCGACGAGCGGTGAAAGCGTCGACCCGGTGCCGCGCCCGCGCGGACGTCCCAAGCTCGGCGTAGTCGCTCGTGAGATCACACTGTTGCCGAGGCATTGGGAATGGCTCGCCACACAACCGGGTGGAGCGTCCGTGGCGCTCCGCAAACTCGTCGATGCCGCGCGTCGTACGACGACCAACGAGGATCGCACCAAGGCCGCCCGCGATGTGGCCTACCGCTTCATGAACGCGATGGCGGGCGACCTGAGTCAGTTCGAAGAAGTGATCCGCGCGTTGTATCGCGGCGACGACGCGCGGTTTCACGAGCTCGTTGCGGAGTGGCCGCGCGACATCGCGGCGTACTCGGCGCAGTTGGCCTTTCCCACGAGCAAGCCGACCGCTTAGGAAACCGATCGAAGACGTCGAACATCACCACGACGTCGTGTTACTGGTCGCTGAGCACAAACGCGCGCAGCGGTGCACCACCGACGTTGTTGTCGACCGCCACAATCGTGCGTCCCGTGCCCGCCGTGATGGCGAGACCGGCCACGTTGATCGCGACCGCACCCGCCCGCGATGCGGCCGCCGTGCCGGCCCTCACCACGCGCACCTGGTACGTACCGGCGGCCAGCGACAGATACGACGAGGCGGTCTGGTTCGCCACGTTGGACAGCGTCGGCGTCGCGGTGGCGAGATCCGCTCCCACGGCGGTGACGAAGATGTCCACCGCACCGGCCGTGGGGCTCAAGTGCACGACACGAATGC
>CAIUOO010000027.1 GCA_903900795.1 uncultured Gemmatimonadota bacterium
CATGATCCGGGTGGAGGACTTCGACAGCACGCTGTACTTCCTCGATGCCCGTGAGGCGACATATCTGCAGGAGGAGCTCAAGCGCGAGTACGCCGAGGATCATCGAAAGCTGGCGCTGGCAAGTCTGTTCGACGTCATCGAAGGACAGCGATTGCCGGATTCACAGCTTGAAGCACTGCGCAGTGTCGATCAGCTCTTGATTGAATTCCTCACGCTCGGGGACTACGAGCTGGTCGGCTTCGCATTGCGGGAAGCGTCAACCCTGTCACGACGACTCACCGTGGACGCGCGCGTGGTGAAAGCCCTCCGCGAGCTGCCGGCCGGGCTGAGTGAGCCGGCGGTGATGGCGCAGCTGCTGCAGGCGCTTGATGAAAGTGCACGCACGCCGGTGGCGGCACTGCTCGAGGGGTTGTTTGTCGAGCTTCGCCCGTCTGCGCTCGAGCCGCTCGTCGCGTGGCTCGGTGTCGCGACGGCCTCGCCAGCGCGCGCATCGATCGAGCGCGCGTCGGCCCGACTGGCCGGCGCGTACACCACGGAGCTCGCGCAGCTGTTGGAGCACGAGAACGAATTTGTCGTGCGTGGTGCCCTTCGACTGGCGGCGCAGCTGGCGACACCCGCCGCCGTGCCGGGCCTCACGAGGCTGCTGCGCGGTCGCGACGCGAAATTGCGGGTCGAGGCGCTGAACGCGTTGGGCGAGATCGCGTCGCCGTCCGCGTTGCAAGCGGTTGAGCGGGGGATCGACGACACCGATCGCGACGTGCGCGTCGCGGCGTTTCGTGTGTTGGCGACGCGGGCGCATGCGGCGGCGCTTCCGCGGTTGCTGGTGGCTGTGCGACGCAAAGAGCTGCGCGTCGCGGATCTGAGCGAGAAGATGGCGCTGTTCGAGGCGTTCGGTAGCATGTGCGGCGACGCAGGGGTTTCCGAGCTCGACACGCTGCTCAACGCGCGCGGACTGCTGGGGGCACGCGAGCCGGCGGAGCTTCGCGCGTGCGCTGCCCGCGCCCTTGGCATGATCGCGTCGCCGGCTGCGAGTGCGGCCCTGCAGCGCGCCGCGGACACGAAGGATGTCGTCGTGCGTAGCGCCGTGTCGCGGGCCATGCGAGGCAACGCATGAGCACCCCACTCGCAATGACCGGCGGAGATCCGTCTGGCGATCTGCAGGTACAGCGTACGGCACGCGCGTTCGTGGTGGCGTTGCACGGGGCGATTCGTGCGGTGCGACTGTATCCAATCGAGAACAGTGCCGTGCAGAAGGCGATCATCGAACTGGGGCAGGCGGCGGAACGTGTCGAGTTGGCCGACGGATCGTGCCGGTTGCGACGCATTGGCGATTACCTATTTGTGAACGACACGCGACTGCGGCTCACGCTCGACAACTATGCGGCAGTGGCGTACGTGCTCGGGTTGCTCCGTGAAGCGGGGCTCGGCGGTCTGGCGGTCACGGCGCCGACCACCCCGCGCGCCTGGGTCGTGCTGATCGCGTTCCTGCAGTCGCCGCCGCTCGAGTATCCCGAAGAGGAGCGACTCGCGCAGCTGTCGGCGCGCGTCGAGCAAGCTGGCGTCTCCTGCTTCGCGTTCTATGAGCCCGTCGACGAATCCGATCAGCCGGAAGCGGATCTGGACGCAAAGGAACGCGCCCGGCAGACGTATGTGCGGTCGCTCGACGTGACCCGCGAGGTGATGACGTCGGCGCGGCTCGGGCGCAGCGCCGGCCTACGGCGCGTGAAGCGTGCGGTCCAGGGAATCGTTGACGCGATTCTCACCGATGGGGCCTCGTTGATCGGCTTGACCACGCTTCGCGAATTCGACGAGTACACGTTTGTGCACAGCGTGAACGTGAGTATCCTCTCGGTGGCACTCGGGCGTCGGCTCGGACTGACCAAGCTCCAGTTGCTGGACCTCGGTCTCGCGGCCCTGTTGCACGACATCGGCAAATCGCGCGTGCCGCTCGACCTGCTCAATAAGCACGGCGTGCTCGACGAGGACGAGCGGGCGGTCCTGCAGTCGCACACGTGGCAGGGCGTGCTTTTGCTGTTCGCGATGCCGACGGGGGAGGCGCGGCCATGGCGCGCCATGACGACGGCCTACGAGCATCACATGCGCATCGACCTCACGGGCTACCCGAAGCCGCATCGGTCGCGACACCTGAGCTTGTACAGCAAGATTATTGCGGTGGCGGACGGATTCGATGCGGCGACCACGACACGGGTGTATCAGAAGTCGCCATGGACCCCGGCGGACGTGCTGCGGGGAATGCGTGACAACACGCGACTCGGACTCGACCCCGTAGTCGTGAAGGCGTTCATCAACCTGACGGGCATCTATCCGGTCGGTACGCTCGTCGTGCTCGACTCCTTGGCGCTTGCGATGGTGGTCGCGGCCAACCCTGAGCCGACCGCGCTGTCACGTCCGCTCGTACGCATGATCACCGATGCCCAAGGCCATCGCGTGGAGGATCGGCAGCTGTACGACCTGACCGCATGCGACGCGTCTGGTCAATTTCAGTACACCATTATCCGGACCGAGGATCCTCAACGCTATGGCATCAACATCGGTGACTACTTTGCCTGACGTTTCTGAGCCGGCGACGTCCCGCCTGTCGTCACGATTTTCCGCGCTTGCGGCGGAGGGTCGTCGGGCGCTCGTCTGCTATGTGACGGCGGGGCATCCCGATCCCGAACAGGGCGTGGCGCTGCTCCGCGGCATCGCCGCCGCTGGTGCCGACGTGATCGAGATCGGCGTGCCGTTCTCCGATCCCATGGCCGACGGTCCCGTCATTCAACAAAGCTCGCAGACAGCGCTCAACCACGGCATGAACTTGGAGCGGACGCTGCACCTGGTGCGCGCGGCCGCGCTCGACGTCCCGGTCGTGCTCTTCAGTTACCTCAATCCAATCATCGCTGGTGGACCCGACGTGCTGGTCCGTGCGCGCGCGGCCGGTGTCGATGGCGTCTTGGTGACCGACCTGCCGGTCGGAGCCGATCCGACGCGCGAAGCGTGGTTCGGCGCCAGCGGTCTCGACTTTGTTCGCTTGGTCGCACCGACGACGCCGGCCCCGCGGATGGCGGAGATTGCCCGTCACGGTGGCGGCTTCGTGTATCTGATCAGCCGACTCGGTGTAACCGGAGAGCGGGCCTCGCTGCCCGACGATTTGCCGGACACGGTGGCGCGGCTGCGCGCGTCGACGTCGTTGCCGATCTGCATTGGCTTCGGCATCTCGACGCCGGAGCAGGCCAAGGCGGCGGCGCTGTTGGGCGATGGGGTGGTCGTCGGCAGCGCGCTGGTACGTGCCGCTGGCCGTTCAGTGCAAGAGGCCATCGCACTCACTGCTGCGCTGCGTGCGGCGATCGACGAGATTTGACGAATCTCGTGGATACGGCTCCACTCCCCTCCCCGTCACTTCCCGAGTTACCCTCATGGGCAAGGGTGACTGACAAGCGGCGCGCCCATATCGCGCGTGTCGTGGACCTGCTGCGCGCCTGGGCGCAGGCGCTCGCGCTCTCACCGGTCGAGGTGCAGGCATGGGTGGATGCCGGCGCCTGGCACGATGCGTTGCGTGACGCCGACGAAGACATGTTGCGTGCTGACACTGGCGACCAGACGCGAGCCTTCGGCATGCTGCATGGCCCGGCGGCGGCGATGCGGCTGGCCGCCGAGGGTGAATCGCGCCAAGACGTGCTCGACGCGATTCGGTGGCACACCGTCGGCCAGACGACATGGACGCGCGTGGGTCGTGCGTTGTACATGGCGGATTTTCTCGAACCGGGACGCGACTTCATGCAGGCCGATCGCGCATTTCTCGCCAGCTGCGTGCCGCTGGCGTTCGATCGGGTCTTTCGGCAAGTCGTGCGCATGCGCCTCGAATGGGCCCTTCGCGAGGGGAAGGGGCTCGCGCCCGAGACGGTGGCGCTTTGGGATCAGGTGCGATGAGCACGACGCCGGGCTGGCCATCGAGGCCGTCGCGGGAGGCGCCGCGGCGTCATCGGCGCGGATGGCTGATTGTGGCCTTGCTGGCCATGGTCGCGCTCGGTGCTGGCGCCGCGTGGTGGGGGAAGCGCGACACGTCAGCCATCGCGTCCGCGACCGGCACGATGGCTGCGGTCGATGATGCGTCGGGCCGTGCGCCGGACAGCAGCCGCGTGCGCGTACGTGTGCTGAACGCGTCGGGGACGCGCGGCTACGCCCGTCGCGCGACCCTTGAGCTTCGCGATCGTGGATTCGATGTGGTCGATTACGATACGGAACGGGGTGCGCCGCGCAGTGGCACGTTGATCCACTCGCACACGGGCCATCTGGACTGGGCCGAGCGCTTGCAGCGTGCCGTGGGGACGGGCACGATCGAGGCGCGTCCCGATTCGCTACGCTACCTGGATCTCACCATCTTCGTGGGTCGAGACTGGAAGCCGCCGGCCGAGACGCTCCGTCCGTAGCTGACCACACGCTGCGGCAATATCGAGCCCGCGGCTGCGACGAACCGCCGTTTCCACGCCGCGCGCCCGAAGCGCGCGGGTAAACGCGGCGATCGCCGGGGCCGGTGACGGGACGAAGCCCATCGTGCCGCCGGGATGGAGCGGAATCAAATTGACGAAGGCGCGGCACTCGCGAGCCAGCTGCGCCAGCATCGCGGCGTGTGACGGCTGATCATTGACGCCGCCCAGCATCACGTATTCGAACGTGACGCGGCGATCGAACGTCGCCGCCGCAGCGATCACGTCGGCCAGCGGATACTTCGTGTTGACCGGCATCAGGGATTGGCGCAGCTCATCGCTGGGCGCGTGGATGGAGATCGCGAGGCGAAACTGCTCAGGACGCTCGGAGAGCGCCACGATCCCCGGTAGTACGCCGACGGTTGAAATGGTAATGTGACGCGCGCCGATGCCCAGAGCGCGGGGATCGTTGAGCAGGGAGAGCGTGGGATCGACCGCCTTCCAGTTCATCATCGGTTCGCCCATGCCCATGAACACGATATTCGTGGGAATGATCGGCGGCGAGAGCAGGCGAAGTTCCCGCACCTGCCCGGCGATTTCTGACGGTTGCAAGTTGCGCTGGAATCCCATCGCGCCGGTCGCGCAAAACGCGCACTGGAGCGCGCATCCCGCCTGGGACGAAATGCAGAAGGTGATCCGGTCGCCGTCGGGGATGGACACGGTCTCGATCAGCTGACCGTCGGCCATCCGGAACAGAAACTTCTCGGTGCCGTCGGTCGATGTCTGCCGTGTGGCAAGTTCCAACTGGGGGAGCACGAAGGATTGTGCGAGCGCCTCGCGGAGCCCCTTCGGCAATTCCGTAATGTCATCGAACGACCGGACCGGACGTTGCCATAGGCGCGCAAAAATCTGCGCGGCCCGATATGACGGTTCGCCACGATCGCGCAGCCACGACTGGAGTCGTGTCACGGCGGCGTCGGGCGCGAGGTCGAGGAGGTTTTCGGTCGCACGTATTTCTGGCATCATTCCCTGAGGATGGAACTGAGCGTGAACTGATAAACGGGTCCGAGCCCTGCGATGCCTTCCTCGCGAGCCACGCCGACCACGTACCTCGCATAGTACACGGCCAGCCCCGAGCGGATACGCGTCACGGTGCCGCCGCCGGCTGATCCGCGCACGATCGCCGCGCGGGCCTCCAATCGATCCAAGCGACCCGAAAGGAATGCTCCGCGCTCGGTGGCGCCCCGATTGACGTTGTTCTGGCTGAGGCCCAGCCGAAGCTCGCGTGCGGCCGAATCACCGACCACACGGGCGTCCGCCGCCGCCACGAACGCGGGGCGATCATCGATCTCGCGACCCGGCCGCCAAAGGAAGCTGGACATGGCGACGCGCGCGTTCTGCCACGGCAGATCGTGCACGACCACTCCGAGATCGGCCGCGATGGCCGTGTTCACGGCCTGATCCGCCCGTCCTTCGCGCCAGCGAACAGCCAGGCCGGCAGTGACATGTGGCGCCACGGTCTTCGCGGCGGTGGCACTGACCAGCGTGCTGGCGTAGCTGATGTCACCGACGCTCTGTGGATCACTGTCGGTGCGCACCAGGCCGGCGACCGATGACCGGCCCACCGAGAGCCCGAGGGTCGTTCCTGACGCTCGCCGGAACGAGGCGGAGAGCAACTGCCCATCGACGCCTTGTTGCGCGCCGGTGGACAACGATGCCACGCCGAGGCGGATACGTTCACCCGGCCGGAGCGCCGACGCGGCTGGATTCCACAGACCGGCACCGGGCTCCGCCGCCAGCGCGGCAGGCTCGAGAACGGCGCCGAGCGGAAATTCCCAAAGATCTCGCGCGGGGACCGGCTGCGCGGCGAGCCCGCGGGTCCAGCAAAACGCGGCCAACCCGCTGATAAGCATACGGCGCATAGGGCACACTAACGGCCCGCGCCGTGGCCGGTCAAGCGAATCGGCACGTAGAATCGCTACCGAGACCGACGTAAATCGTTTAACTTTCACCGTTTGCCTTCAGTCATCGGCCCATGTACTCCCCTGATTCGTCCCGTCCGGAGCGTCGCGCGTAATGTCGTCTTTGCCAGAACAGTCCGTGCTCGCCACATCGCTGCGTACCGACACCTGTGGCCTCCTGCGCACGCAGGACGTCGGTCGTACCGTTCGCCTTGGCGGATGGGTGCACCGGAGTCGCGATCTGGGCGGCCTCATCTTCATCGATCTGCGCGACCGTACAGGCTTGGTGCAGTTGGCCTTCGGTCCGGCGTGGAGTGATGCCGAGACGCTGCGGATCGCGGCCGCCGTGGGTGTCGAGTCGGTCGTGTTGTGCGAAGGGGAGGTCGTCGCCCGTGAGCCGGAGCGACAGAATCCCGATATGCTCACCGGCTCGATCGAAGTGCGCGTCACGTCGCTACGTGTCGTTGGCCCGGCGGTGACGCCCGCGCTGCCCGTGGCCCGCGGACGGGGCGAGAAGATGGCGGCCGAAGAGCTCCGCTTGCGTCATCGCTACCTCGACCTGCGCCGGCCGGAATTGCAGGAGAATCTGGTGCTGCGCCATCGGCTGCTGCAGGTGTCGCGCCGGTTCCTCAGCGATCGGGGGTATCTCGAGCTCGAGACGCCCATTCTCACGAAGCCGACGCCGGAAGGCGCGCGCGATTACCTGGTGCCGAGCCGAGTGCATCCGGGCGAATTCTACGCGTTGCCCCAGTCGCCGCAGATCTACAAGCAGCTGTTCATGTGCTGTGGCTTCGACCGGTACTTCCAGATCGCCCGCTGCTTCCGCGACGAAGACCTCCGTGCCGACCGTCAGCCTGAGTTCACGCAGATCGACATCGAAGCGTCGTTCATCGAGCGTGAGGACATTCTGGCCCTCGCCGAGTCGCTGATCGGAGCGCTGTGGACCGAAGCGGGTCACGCCATCCCGGCGCACTTCGATCGCATGAGCTATCGCGACGCCATGGAGTGCTACGGCTGCGATCGTCCCGACCTGCGATACGACCTGCGGATCGCCGACTATACCGCCGTGTTCGCCGGCCTCGACTTCGCGGTCACCACCACCGCGATCGCAAACGGTGCGCGCGTGCGCGGTCTCATCGTACCGGGTGGTGCCGCCTGGAGCCGGAAGCAAGTGGACGAGTTGGAAGCGCTCGCCAAGAGTGCGGGCGCGGGTGGGTTGCTGCGCCTGCGGCATGCCGACGGCGCCTACGACGGCCCGTTGGCCAAGTTCCTCACCGACGATGCGCGCGCAACCTTTGCCCTCACCGACGGAGATCTCGCCCTGTTCGTCGCGGCGCCGGATCGCGTGTCGAGCCCCGCGCTCGATCGCGTGCGGCAGGAATGCGCCCGTCGACTCGACTTGGTCGATGACACGCGGCAGCGGTTCATCATCGTGATGGACTTTCCTATGTTCGAGGAGGATCCCATCACCGGCGCGCTCGCGGCCGTGCACCACCCCTTCACCGCGCCGCATCCCGAAGACATGCAGGCGTTTCCCGACCAGCCGGCGCGTTGGCGTGCGTTGGCCTACGATGTCGTCCTCAACGGCACGGAACTCGGGGGGGGCAGCATCCGCATCAGCGATCCGGCGATGCAGTCGCGCATGTTCTCGTTGCTGGGGATCGGCGATGTGGCCGATCAGGAGCGGCGCTTCGGCTTCCTGCTCGAGGGACTTCGCGCCGGTGCGCCGCCGCATGGCGGTATCGCTTTCGGCTTCGATCGGATCGCGATGCTGCTGTCTGGTGCACCGTCGCTGCGCGATGTGATTGCCTTCCCGAAAACCACGGCGGCGCGGTCGCTGTTTGAAGGCGCGCCGGTCGCTGTACCGCCGGAAGACCTCGCCGAGTTACATCTCACCGTCACGGGGACCGACGCGTGAACGGCAACGATCGCGCGCCCGAGACCGCGACGACACGCGTCTCAGTTGAAGGCGCGGACATGCAGATGCTGGCGGGCGTCGGCGATGGCAACCTCGTGGAACTGGGCCGTGCGACCGGTACGCGCGTCGCGCTTCGGGGCGACAGCCTGACGATCACGGGAGACACCGACAACGTCGCACGCGCCGAATCGATCGCCACGGCGATGGTCATGCTCGTGCGTGACGGCAAGTCGCTGGGTGCCGATGACGTGCTGCGGCTGTCGCTCACCGCACGACCGGCCGACGCGCCCGCCGCGACCAACGGCGCGTTGGTACTGCCGGGAGCGCGGCGCGGCGTGCAGCCCAAAACGCCGGGGCAGGCCGAGTATCTCAAGCAGATCGGCGAGCACGACATCGTCGTGGGCGTCGGACCAGCCGGTACCGGGAAGACCTATCTCGCGGTCGCCGCCGCCGTCGATGCGCTGCTTCGCAAGCGCGTGCGGCGCATCGTGCTGGCGCGTCCCGCCGTCGAGGCGGGGGAAAGTCTGGGATTCCTGCCGGGTGATATGCAGGCCAAGATCGATCCGTATCTTCGCCCGCTGTATGATGCACTCGACGATCTCATTCCCGTCGAGCGCCTCCAGAAGCTCATCGAGACGCGCACCATCGAAGTGGCGCCGCTGGCCTTCATGCGAGGTCGCACACTCAGCGATTCGTTCGTCATTCTCGATGAAGCGCAAAATGCGACCGGTCTGCAGATGAAGATGTTTCTCACGCGTCTCGGGGTGAACTCGAAGATCGTGATCACCGGTGACAAGACACAAGTCGATCTGCCACGTCGCGAGGACTCCGGGCTCATGCAGATCGAACGTATTCTGCATGGCATCGAAGGGATCTCGTTTCACTACTTCACCGATGCGGACGTAGTGCGCCATCGCTTGGTGCGCGACATAATCCGCGCCTACAATGCCGATGCGGCCGGCGCATGAGCACCATGCGTGAGGATCCCCGTGCCGTGTCGGTCCAGGCCGATGGGGTGCGCGTGCCGGTGGCCCCCGATCGGCTGGTCGAGCTGTCGCGCCGCGTCCTCCGCGCGCTCAAGGTGCCGCGCGCCATGATCAGTGTCACGTTCGTGTCCTCACGCACCAGTGCGACGCTGAATAAGCGGCATCTCGGTCATCGCGGTCCCACCGACGTCATCACGTTTGCGTTGGGCGCTGATCCGGAGGGCAGCGTCATCGCCGACATCTACATCTGTCCGGATGTCGCGCGCCGGCAGGCGAAGGAGTTCGGGGTCGGGGTGCGTGAAGAGATGGCACGCCTCGTCGTGCACGGCATGCTGCACGCCTGCGGGTGGGAGCATCCCGAGGGTGACGAACGGATGACGTCGCCGATGTGGCGACGCCAGGAGCAACTGTTGCATCGCTTCTGGATAACGCCGACCCGCACCGCATGAGTGCAGTCGCGTGGGGGCTGGCGGCCGGTGGCGCCGTTGTCGCCGCACTCGCCGCCGTTGCGGATGGTGCGCTGCTATCCGAGCCGCCCCTGTCGTCGATACCCGCCGAGCGCTCCACGCTCGCGCCGCCGGCACCGGTGGTGCCGCGACCTGTGCCCTCGCGTGAGCGGACCCACCGCGCACTGGCCTTTGCGCGCGTCCTCGGACATCTCGCGGCGGGCTCCGGGATCGCCGTCGCGCTCGACCTGTCCGGTCGCGCACCACTTCCCACCCTGGCCTTGCTCTTCGGCCTCGGGCTGGCCGTCGTGCTCGCTGCCGAGACCACCGCGCGCGTGGTCGGCGACGCCCTCGGCGAGGATGCCGAAGAGCGGCTTGCATGGTTCTCCAACGGCGCGGAGACGCTCTTCGCGCCCGTGGTGCGGTTGGGCAATTGGGTCGAGGCCGCGTTCGCCGAAGTGGTCTCCGATGCGGACGCGACGATCGAGCGTCGCGAAGAAGCGGCGGCGCAGTTTCGTGAGGTGATCACCAGTGAAGCCGACGTCTCGCGCGACGAGCGCGATCTCCTCCTTGGGGTCTTCGAGTTCGGAGAGACCACCGTCGAAGAAGTGATGGTGCCGCGCGTCGACATCGTCGGCATCGAACAGGAGACACCGTGGTCGGAGATGCTCGACCGCGTGCGCAGCGCGCAGCATTCGCGCGTGCCGGTCTACGAGGAGACGATCGACGAAATCGTCGGGATCCTCTACGTGAAGGATCTGCTGCCGTGGGTGTTGGCTGATGAGGAACCGGACGGCGGATGGCAGACGTTGCTGCGCCCGCCCGTCTTCATTCCGCCGTCGAAGCGCATCGCCGATCTGCTGCGCGAATTCCGAGTGGCCGGTCGGCACATTGCCGTCGTGGCGGATGAATACGGAGGAACGGCGGGACTCGTGACGATCGAGGACGTGCTTGAAGAGTTGGTGGGCGAAATCCGCGATGAGTACGACCAGGAGGAACGGCAGATTGAGAGCGAAGAAGGCGTGCGCTTTTGGGTATCGGGGCGCCTCACCCTCGACGATCTGTCGGAGGCGTTGTCGCACGACTTCCGACGTGACGACGTCTCGACCGTGGGCGGGCTGGTGCTCGAACTCCTTGGGCGCGTGCCGCGCGCCGGCGAGTCCCTGGCGGTTGGCCCCTTCAAGGTTATTGTCGAGCGTGTCGTGCGCCGCAAGATCGAACGGGTCTATCTCGAGCGGGTGCCACCGCTCGACGCGCACGCGGGAGAAAGCTGATGCCCGTGCTCCTGACTCTGCTCTCGGTTGCCCTCGTCGCCACGCTCACCCTCTCGGCGACGGCGGTCCGTGCGGTCAGTCGCCTCTGGTTGCGACACTGGATCGAACGCCGTCACGGTGGCACGGGTGCGATGACGCGGTACCTCGACCGTCCGGCCCGCCTGCTGCATGCCGCCGCCACCGCGAGCATGCTCACGGTGTTCGCGACCGGTTCGATGATCGCGATGGCCGACGGCCTTCGCGCCTGGGAGTTTCTGATTGACGTCCTGCTGTATCTCACGTTGCTGGTGTTCGTGGGGCAGCTACTGCCGCGCGCGGTGGGTCGCCGGTGGGCGCCTCAGCTGGTGCCGGTGCTGGTGCCGTTGCTCCGGCTCGTGGACCTGCTGCTGACGCCCTTTCATGTCGTCGCCGATCTTGTGCGGCGACTCATGACGTCGGGACCGGTGTCCGCCACGGATGACGACGCACGCGAAGGACTCGAGGAGCTCCTGCGCGACGGCGCGTTTGACGATATCAGCACGACCGAGGAGATGGCGATCATTTCCGGCGTCATGCAATTCGGCGACAAAGTGGTGCAGGACGTGATGACGCCGCGCGCCGCGATCTTCGCACTCCCCGACGACTTGCCGGCGGCCGAACTCGCGTTGTGCGTGGCGAAGGCCGGGTACAGCCGCGTGCCGCTCTATCGCGACACGCCGGACCACATCATCGGGATGGTTCATGTGTTCGACGTGTTCGTGCGCAGTGGTGAAACGGTACCGCCGATTCGTCCGGTCACGGTAACCACCTCCACGAAGTCCGCCAAAGAATTGCTGTTCGAGCTGCTGCGCGCGCGGCGCCAGTTGGCGATTGTACAGGATGACGCGACGGTCGTCGGGCTTGTGACGCTCGAAGATCTGCTCGAGGAGCTGGTGGGCGACATCCGCGATGAACACGACGACGAGTGATGATGACTGACGCGATGGCTCGACTGTTGGAGCAGTTTCGTGCTGGGAAGCCGGCCGCGCTGGCGCGCGCCGTCAGCATTGTAGAGAATCACCGTCCGGGCTTCGAACAGATTCTGTCCGCTGTGCATCCCACGCTCGGCCATGCCCGCCGCATTGGGATCACCGGTCCACCGGGTGCGGGTAAAAGCACCCTGACGACGCGACTGGCGCGTCGCTATCGCAACGCGGGACTGCGCGTCGGTATCGTCGCTGTCGATCCCACGTCGCCGTTCACCGGGGGCGCACTGCTGGGCGACCGGATCCGGATGGAGGAAGTCGCGCTCGACCCCGGTGTCTTCATCCGCTCCATGGCGACCCGCGGGTCGTTGGGTGGGCTGGCGACATCGACACGAGAAGTGTGCGATGTGCTCGATGGATTCGGGATGGATGTCATCCTGCTCGAAACGGTCGGCGTCGGACAGAGCGAACTCGATATCTCAAGGGCCGCCGACACCACGCTCGTCGTGCTGGTGCCGGAGTCGGGCGACTCGATCCAGACGCTAAAGGCCGGCGTGATGGAGATCGCCGACGTCTTCGCCGTGAACAAGGCGGATCGCCCCGGGGCCGATCGCCTCCGCAACGACATTGAGCTGATGCTCGGACTGCGTGCCGGCGCCTCGATGCAGAACGTTCCGGCCCACCATGGCGTAGATCTTCGGCACGTGCCAGACCGTGACGCCCTTCGGGACGCCATGAATCCCGCACGCGCCGCCCGTGCCGCGGCCCGCGAGGAGCAGACTGCGCAGTGGACGCCGCCGGTGCTGCGGGTCATCGCCGCCCAGAATGAAGGCGTCGACGAGGTGGTCGACGCCCTCGATCGCCACGTGCGCTATCTTGAGACCAGCGGCGAACTTCGATCGCGGCGACGGGCTCGCCTGCGTGAGCGGGTGATGGAAGTGGTGGAACAGCAGCTCCGTCGGCGCTTGTGGCAGGATCAGGACACCCTCGCTTGGGTGGATGAACGACTCGATGCGCTCGAAGCCGGCACTCAGGTTCCTTTTGCGGTGGCCGCTGCCCTCCGAGCTCGCAGTGCAGCACTTCTCACCGGCGCCGAGTACGCGCCGCTTCAGGATGGATGAGCGCATGACGACCATGCAGGAACTCGAGGATGTAGTCCGCCAGCAGCAGGAAGAGCTCGACGGATTGCGCCGTGAAGTGGGGCAGTGGCGAGCGCAGTACGACACGGGTCGCAAGCGCGACATCGCCTTCGCCAACTCGGCGAACGAAGTGCCGCCGCTGTACACGGCGCTCGATCTCGAAGACACCGCCGGCTCCGCGTTCGAGCTGCCGGGACAGTGGCCGTTCACCCGCGGCATTCATCCCACGGGGTATCGCGGCAAGCTCTGGACGATGCGCCAGTTCGCCGGGTTCGGAACTGCCCGAGAGACGAATCAGCGCTATAAGTTCCTCTTGTCGCAGGGGCAGACCGGGCTGTCAGTCGCCTTCGACTTTCCCACGCTGATGGGCTACGACGCCGATCATTCGCGCTCGGAAGGCGAAGTGGGCAAGTGCGGGGTGTCGATCTCGTCGTTGGCCGATATGGAGACGCTGTTCGAGGGTATTCCGCTCGACAAGGTGTCGACGTCGATGACCATCAACGGCCCGGCCATCATCCTGCTGTGCTTCTACATCGCGGCCGCCGAGAAGCAGGGCGTCAGTGCCGAGAAACTGCAGGGCACTGTGCAGAACGACATCTTGAAGGAGTACATGGCACAGCACGCCTGGTGCTTCCCGATCGAGCCGGCCCTCCGTTTGATCGTCGACGGGTTCGATTGGTGTGCCAAGCACACGCCAAACTGGAATACGATTTCGATCTCCGGCTACCATATCCGCGAAGCTGGCGCGACGGCGGCGCAGGAACTCGCGTTTACGCTGGCGGACGGCTTCACCTATGTGGAGCGCGGGGTCGCGCGTGGGCTCGACGTCGATGAATTCGCACCGCGCCTCTCGTTCTTTTGGGACATTCACAACGATTTCTTCGAGGAGATCGCGAAGCTGCGCGCCGCGCGTCGCATCTGGGCGCGTCACCTCAAGGAGCGCTTCGGCGCGAAGAATCCGCGCTCGTGGATGATGCGCTTCCACTCGCAGACAGCTGGTGTCACGCTGACCGCGCAGCAGCCGACCAACAACGTCGTGCGCGTCGCCTATCAGGCGCTGGCTGCCGTGCTTGGCGGTACGCAGTCGCTGCACACCAACTCGATGGACGAGACGCTGTCGCTGCCGACGGAAGAGGCGGTGCAGGTCGCGCTGCGTACGCAGCAGATTCTCGCGTACGAAACGGGCGTGCCCAATGTCATGGATCCGCTCGGTGGATCGTACTACGTGGAAGCGCTCACCGATCAGATGGAACAGGAAGCCGAAGCACTCTTCGCGCAGATCGACGAGTTCGGCGGCGTCGTGAAGGGCCTCGAAGAAGGCTGGTTCCAGAAGAAGATCGCTGAAAGCGCGTCGCGCCAGCAGTGGGAGATCGAGCAGCGCCGCAAGCTCGTTGTGGGCGTGAACGAGTTCGTCACCGACGAACCCGAGCTCACGATTCCGATTCTACGCATCGGCGAGTATGCCGAGACGGAACAGCGCGAGCGCCTGGCGGCGATGCGTGCGTCGCGGGACAACGCGCTCGTCACCGAGCGGCTCGATGCCCTCCGGAACGCAGCACGAGGCACCGAAAACGTGGTGCCCCGGATTCTCGACTGCGCGCGCGCCTACTGCACCTTGTATGAAATTCGCGCCGCGCTCGAAGACGTGTTCGGTGCGTACCGCGAGCCGGTGTTCTTTTAGGCCCGACTACTCGGTCAGCAGGCGTTCCATCGCGGCCAGATCTCGGAGAAATCCCGCCGCCTGCTGACCGCTCATGTGTGCGGGATCGAACTGCGTGGAACCCGAATGCTTCAGGAGCATCGTCTGACGCGCTGCCGTGACCGCGTCGTTCCAGTCCACGATCTTCATCGACCATTCGGCGAAGTCGCGCGTGCTGATCTCTTCCACGCTCAGCAGCTGACAGTTGGCGTGCCGGGGATCTTTAGCGATCTGATGGTAGAGGGCGTTGACGGCAAGCCGCTCCCCCTCGAGCGCTTGCAGGAACTGGCCACCGCCGTAGCACAACATGCCCGTGATCGCGCGATCCCGGTTGGTCTCGGCCGCGGTATCCATGATGGTCATGAAATCGCGGTAGCTCAGGTCATCACGTGCATGGCTGGCATAGATCAAACGAATAGTATGCATGGCATTTCCGCTCACGTTTGAGACCGGTCTCCCCGTCGGCGGCCCCGGCTGCGGGCAGCCCGGCGACTTGTGTGACACCGTGGGGGTATCTAGCGTGTCCATATGAAGACGACCAGCCCTTGGTGGGCAACCCACTTTGACGCCCAGTACCTTCACGAGTATGAACCGCTGTTCAATCTCGTGCAGGATCGCCGCGAGGTCGCGCGTCTCCTCGACGTCCTCGAGTTGCCCTCGGGCGCTCGCATCCTCGATTGTCCGTGCGGGCAGGGCCGCCATGCTCATCTGCTGGCCGAGGCGGGCTTCGATGTCGACGGGCTCGACTATTCCAAACCGCTGCTCGAGGTCGCCAAGCGGCGAGGCACCGGTAAGACGCTGCGCTACACGCAGGGCGACATGCGGAAGCTGCCGGCCAAGTGGGCCGGGCGTTTCGATGCGGTGGTCAACCTGTTCACGTCCTTCGGGTTCTTTGACGATCCGTACGATGACCGAAAAGTGCTAGCCGAGTTCGCCCGCGTCCTCAAGCCCGGCGGGCTGCTGATCTGGCACGGCGGCAGTCGCGATGGCGTCATGGCGCGCTTTCTCGCCCGTGACTGGTGGAGCACCGAGGACGGGACCGTGTTCGGTCAGGAGCGTTCGTTCGACCCGTTATCCGGCTTCCTCGAGATCACCTCCACGTGGCGCGGGCCAAAGGGAGATGGCGAGCGGACGCATCGTATCCGGCTCTATACCGCCTCCGAGCTCGCAGCGCGCATGCAAGAGGTCGGTTTGGTCGTCGAGCAAGCGTTCGATGCCTGGACGGAACGCCCGCTGACGCGCAAATCCAGCGAAATGCTGCTGGTGGCGCGTAAGGACGGGTGAGTAGGTTGAAGGGCTGCCGCGCGGAATCCTCGTGTCGGCGGCGCCCGCTCCCGGGTCCTTTCCCGTTTGCCCTCCGATGACTCGACCGATTCGCGTGCTCGTGGCCAAGCCCGGCCTTGACGGCCATGATCGCGGCGCCAAGGTGGTGGCTGCCGCGCTCCGTGACGCCGGCATGGAAGTGATCTACACTGGTTTACACCAGACTCCCGAAATGATCGCCTCGGCGGCCATTCAGGAAGACGTGGACGTCGTGGGCCTCTCGATTCTGAGTGGCGCTCACATGACGCTGTTTCCGCGCGTCCGTGCCCTCCTCGTCGAGGCGGGACGCGATGATATCCTGCTCACCGGTGGCGGGATCATCCCGAAGGAGGACATGGACGCTCTTCAACAGCGCGGCGTCGCGCGCCTCTTCGGTCCGGGAACGAGCACGCAGGACCTCGTGGAGTACATCCGCGAATGGTTCGCGTCGCGCCAGCAGCAGGACGCGTGAGCGGGCGGCTTCGCCAGCTCGCTGACGACGTTCGCGCGCTGGAGGCCCGCCTCCGACTCGGGGGCGGACCGGACAAGATCGAGCGGCAGCACAAGCAAGGAAAGTTGACCGCACGTGAGCGTGTGGAGCGCCTCGCCGATCCCGGAACGCCGTTCCTCGAGATCGGCCTGCTGGTTGCCTACGACCGCTACGAAGGGCAGGCCCCCGGCGCCGGTGTCATCACGGGCATCGCCATCGTTGACGGGCGGGAAGTGGTCGTGGTCGCCAATGATGCGACGGTGAAAGCCGGCTCGTGGTGGCCGGAAACCATCACGAAGATCCTGCGCGCCCAGGAAGTCGCGATGCGCTGCCGCATCCCGATCATCTATCTCGTCGACTCGGCGGGGGTGAACCTCCCGTATCAGGGAGGCGTGTTCCCCGGCCAGTTCGGCGCGGCGCGTATTTTCTACTACAACTCGATCATGCGACGGTATCTGCGGATTCCGCAGTTCTCCGCCGTCATGGGACAGTGTGTCGCGGGCGGTGCGTATCTCCCTGCGCTGAGCGACGTGATCCTGATGGTGAAGGGCACGTCGTTCATGGGATTGGGCGGTCCGAATCTCGTGAAGGGCGCGACCGGACAAACGGTCGACGGCGAGACGCTGGGCGGTGCGGTCACGCACACGGAAATCTCGGGCGTCGCGCACTATGCGCTCGACGACGACACACAGTGC
>CAIUOO010000028.1 GCA_903900795.1 uncultured Gemmatimonadota bacterium
CGCCGATCTCCGTGCACGCCACGATGTCGCCATCGACATCACGCTCCACCTGATATCCGCCGGCGTGGAGGATCTGCGCAAGACGATCCCGCGTGATCTGCGCGATGGGTTCGACCGGTGCGAGCATCGGTGATCGATGGACGTGTGATGCGTCAGCGGACGGAACAGGGGACGGCTCGACAGCGGACGCGAGCGCGTCGATGCCTCCGGTGGCGAGATTCAGCACGTACGACGTGCCCGCGGCGTCGCGTCCGAGTGACAGCTGTTCGGCCGGTGCCGGAGCGGGCCGCTCCATGACGGTCGACAACGCGACGGGCGATTCCACCGCGGTGGACTCCACCGAGGGCGGCGGAGCGGCCGGCGCACCGCGCCCCAGCGCCGTGCGCCCCAGCGCCGTGCGCAGCAGCGAGTGCACCCGATCGGTGATCCAGGACATTGCAGGCCTCTCCATTACTCGATGGTGGTATAGGTCTCTTCGTACAGCTCACTCAGCAGCCGTCCTTGGTAGCGCCACGCCGGCGCCGGTCGGATGGCGTACTCCAGGTGGAGCACCTGCTGTGTGGCCGCCGAAAGCGACAGCTCCTCATCGCCCACGCGCACCTTCTTGTCCCCCACGACCGTTACCGTGATGTCGGGGTCGGCATCGGCCACCAGCACGGACCCGGGGGCAATGCCCATCTCGCGGAAGTTGAGATTCGGGCGACGCGACCGCGCCTCGCGCAACGCGGCCATCGAGATGGCATCGGCCGTTGCCTCGGACGCCAGTTCCTCCGTCGCGTCGGGACGATGCAACAGCCGGAGGATGGCCACTGCCTGCCCCGGGTCGATCCGGAAGAATTCGCGCTTGGCATTGATGCGCTGCGGCGCGAACGCGACGTGCAGCGAGCGCTCCACCTCGAGCGCGTTCTCCACCCGGCACGCGTATTCCACCTCGAACGGCAGCGGCACTCCGGTGGAGAACAGCTGCCCCATCCGCGCGCTGGGATCGGTGTCATCGGTCATGCCGATCTTCACCAGCCCCGGCATGGCTTCGTTGGTCAGGATGTACACAATGCCCATCGGTGATGCCTCCACTGTTTGGTCCGCGGCGCGAGCAACACTGCCAGCGCCTTCAGATTGAACAGTATGAGGGGGGTCTGACAGTCAGCGTCTGCTGGGCGCGCGTCGCGGCATCGGTGTCCGAGATGGGCGCCGCGGCCACGCGATCGGCAACCACCGTCGCACCGTCGTGCGGACAGACGCGCGTCGGCCATCACCGCCAACCGACGCGCGCCCACTGCGTTCGCTTACCGCAGCCGCTTTGCTTGTTGCGTCTCGACTCGGCCGCCCGTCCACACGGGCCACTGACGCAGGAGCGCCGAGCGATCCGCAGTGCTCGGTCCCGCCGCGGCGCGTGCGGCCGCCTCTCGTGACACGTTGCGGGCGGATGGTTCCCCACGCGCCGCCGCGTACGCCGCCATCACGCGCGCCGTGTTGGTCTCGAGCTGTTCGGCGTCACTTCCGACGCTCGGCGCACCGGCCACGATCGCATTGCTTGGGCACTGCGTGAGCAGCGGTGAGAGCAAGGGCAATAGGCC
>CAIUOO010000029.1 GCA_903900795.1 uncultured Gemmatimonadota bacterium
CTCCGGATGCGCCGCCTTCTGCGCGATGAACGCCAGGAACGGCTTCTCGGCGGGGGCCGCTGCAATGAAGGACACCGCATGCGCCGTCAGGATATCCGTCATGTAGCCTTTCACGCCGGCCACCACGCCGTCCACGTTCAGTGTGGGGTCGAAATACACGCCCTGTCCGACGAAGCTCACCCAGCGATCGAAGCCGGGCCGCGCGGAATCGTCTTCGTGACCCATATGCCACTTGCCGAAGAAGCCGGTGTGGTAGCCGGCGTCCTGCAACAGCTTCGGGAAGGTGATGAGCCGGTGGCTGAGTTCCGCCCGCTCGCCATTGTCGACGATGCCGTTGTGGAAGGGGTACTGGCCGGTCATGAACACGGCCCGACTGGGCGAGCAGAGGGGCGCCGAGGTGAAGAAGCGGCGGAACGAGGCGCCCTCGGTGGCCAGTCGCTTCAGGTTCGGCAGATCCACGAAGGGGTGGTCGACCATGTCGTCGTAGCGAACATCGTCGAGCAGGATGAACACGATGTTGGGACGTTTCGTCGGCGTAGTCGGGGGTGGCGACGCGCCACGGGCGCCAGCCGTGCATGCCGATGTCAGGGCCAGCAGCGTGCTGGCGAGGGCCACGAAAAGGGGGGCCCACTGCCGTGCCCACTGCCGTGCCCACTGCCGTGCCCGATGGGAATGCATCCCGACGCTCCGTCTGCCTGAGGTTGAGGACCAGCCGGTACCGATCGGCCTCCGGCCAAGCGGAAGCGGCCGGAATGTCGTACAATATGGCGTGGTCGTCTCGGAGCGTGTCCGCCTCTGTCCGGCCCATGGAGTCTCCGTTGTGCCCGCCGCGCTTCCACAACCAGAGGACCTGCCCCATGACGCCGTTCACGCCATCGTCGCTCTCCCGCCGCCAGTGGCTCAAGTCCTCGGGTCTTGTGGCCGGTGGCGCTTTGGCCACGGGATCACTGACGCCGTCACTGCTCCCGGCGCTCGAAAGCGACGCCCTGCACGTCGTCGATGGCCAGACCACAGCGGCCGGCTTCGCGGCGCACGAGGAGATGGTGGCGATCGCCCGTCGCGCCGACGGCCCGATCCGCCTTGCCTCGAACGAGAACCCGTACGGCATGGCACCGAGCGCCCGCAAGGCGATCGAAGCCGGTTGGAAGCAGCACTCCTGGTACAGCGCGCCGTCGCTCCCGAATCTCAAGCAGATCTACGCCGATGCGGTGGGCGTGCCGGCCGATCACATCATGATCGTGGCCGGCTCGAGTGAGCTGCTCAGCATCGTCTGCCTCGCCTACGGCATGAAGGGCGACGTGCTCACCCCCTGGCCCACGTACGAGGGACTGCCGCGCTACGCCGAGTCGCTCGGCATCCGGGTGCACAAGGTGCCGCTGGCGGCCGACTTTACGCACGATCTCGACACCATGGATCGCCGTCTCACGCAGGCGGTCGATCTCACCTTCGTGTGCAATCCGAACAACCCCACCGGAAACCTCACCGACAACGCCACGTTGCGCGCCTTCGTGAGCAACGCCTCGCGTCGCTCGATGGTACTGGTGGACGAAGCGTATCATGATTTCGTGAGCGACCCGTCGTACACGTCGTTGGTGGACATGGTCAAGAAGGGCGAGAACGTGATCATCTCGCGCACCGCGTCCAAAATTCATGGGCTGGCCGGCCTGCGTACGGCGTTCGTGATCGCCCGCCCCGACATTATCGCGCGCCTGCAGCCCCTCAGCACCAGCGCCCCGGGGGTGTTCGGTGCGCTCGGCGCGGCCGCATCGATTCAGGACACCGCGTTCCAGGCGATGGTCAAGCAGCGCAACCTCGAAGGCCGCGAGATCATGAAGACGGCGCTCACGAAAATGGGACGCAAGATCACCGAGTCGCAGACCAACTTCGTGTTCTTCCACGCCGGCATGCCGGTGGAGCAGGTGCAGAAGGCGATGCTGGCGAAGGGCTTCATGATCGGCCGCGCATTCCCTCCGTATACCGACTGGACGCGGATCTCGATCGGTACGCCCGACGAAATGCGGGCGGTAGCGGCAGCGCTGCCTGAGGTGATTAACGGAGCGCCGAAATCGCTGGGGTCGTCGGAGCGCTGACCTCTGCGGGTGCGGGAACGGCACCGTAACGCCGTTCCCGCTTGGCGTAGTCCGCAAACACCGCGTCAAGATCGGCGGTGGAGAGATCGGGAAAGTTCACGTCGAGAAACGCCAGTTCGGCGTAGGCGCTTTCCCAGAGCAGAAAGTCCGACAAGCGGCGTTCGCCGCCGGTGCGCAGCACGAGATCGACCGGCGGCAGGATGTTCGGGCTCGCCAGCGCATCGCCGTTGCCTTCGGCCATCGCGTACGCTTCGTGAATCGCGGCACGGCTTGAGTAGTCCACGGCCACGCGAAGGTGCATGCGGCTCCCGTGTGCCGTACGCGCTTCGGTCGCTTCGATGGCATCGCACAACGCGCGCGGCAGTCGATCGCGTCGGCCGATCACCGACAGGCGGATGCCGTGCTTGAGCAGCTTGGCCAGCTGGCGCTCGAGATGCGACGCGAAGAGATCGAACAGGAATCCCACTTCGTCGGCGGGACGCTTCCAGTTGTCACTGGAGAAGGCGTACAACGTGAGCTGTTCCACGCCGCGCTGTGCGCAGTACGACACGACCTCGCGCGCGGTGTGCGCGCCACGGGCGTGCCCCATCCAGCGGGGACGGCCTTTGCCGGTGGCCCACCGGCCGTTGCCGTCCATGATCAACGCCAGATGTTGCGGTACACGCGTCATGCGCCTCCCACGCGCTTGATCAGCGCTTCCATGTGCGACAAATACCGCTCGAGCGCGGTGCGACCGGCGGCCGCGAGTTGGTACTCCGTGCGCGGGATGCGCCCGTCAAAGCCTTTCGTGCACGTGATGTAGCCGGCGTCTTCGAGCTTGCGCGCATGCACCGACACGTTGCCGTCCGACGTCTCGAGGAGAGCCTTGAGCGCGTTGAACGTGAGCGA
>CAIUOO010000030.1 GCA_903900795.1 uncultured Gemmatimonadota bacterium
CTCCGCCCGCCGCACCGCCGCCCTTCCGATCTACCTCGCGTACTACAACTTTGAACGTCGTCACACCGCGCTGAACGACCAGCCGCCGGCCTCACGCTTGCCCATCGAAGTGTGAACAACGTCCCTGTCATCTACACCTAGAGGACCGCGAGATGATCTCGCGTGGGCGCGCCGTTGAGGCGGACGCGCGCGCGTGGCGCGCCGCCAAGCGCCCGAAGGCGACACGCTTGGCGTTACACCGTCCCCTGCGCACGGTGGTCGCGGCGGAACTCCTCGCCAAGCGGTCGCCGGCCCAGATCGCGGGCTGACCGCCCACCTGCGGACGCGCCGGCCGATGCGTCGCCGCAAGCGGGCCAGTAAAGCCGGTCAGACGCGTGGGCAAATCGTCGATGCCGTCTCCATCACGGAGCGGCCGGCGACGGTGGAGGACCGCGCCATCCCCGGTCATTGGGAAGGGGATCTGCTGTCCGGCGCGAAGCACCGTCATATCGCGCGCACCTCGCGCTACGTGCACCTCGTCAAGGTGGCGGGCAACGAGACGACGGCCGTGGTCAACGGGCTGCTGCGTGACGTACAGCATCTGCCCGTTGGCCTGATGACCTCTCTCACGTGGGATCGCGGACTGGACATGGCGCAGCACGCGCGAGTTACCGTGGCGGCGGACGTCAAGGTGCCCTTCTACGATCCCCAGAGTCCGTGGCAACGATCCCATGTGACACCTGCGCCTCAAAACCAGGGCGAGTCGGGCATCCACGAAATCGGGGCAAGTCCACCTGCCCTTGCTGGAGGCCGCGTTCCGCCCAAGATTGCCCGTTCACATTATGGCCAGATGAGCGGTGCCCTTTCAGGCACTCACCCGAATGTTCACTCAATTCTGGACGGTCTCACGGAGTTGATTCGATCATGGCGGTAGCGATCGGATTGTGGCCCTATCCGGCCCAGAGTTGCCGCCGTATAAGATCATGAGTTCGGGCACGCGCGGCATTTCGCCCGCCCGAACGCGTGACCTGACCGGAGCGATTTTGTCATGCTGAACGAAAATCACCCGCTCCCTGCGGACGATCTCGATGAGATATTCCGTTCGCTCCCGGACTTCTGGCCCGGACTGGCGGGGAAACGCATTTTCGTAACCGGGGGGACGGGCTTCTTGGGATCTTGGTTGACGGAAAGCCTTCTTCTGGCCAACCGACGGCTGGGTCTCAAAGTGGAACTACACTTGTTGAGCCGGGATCCAGTCGGGTTCCTTCGTCGCAGACCGCACTTGGCAGGCGACCCGTCGATCAAGATCTGGCCCGGCGACGTTCGAGATTTCGATCTGCCCGACGGGGAATTTTCCTTGGTTATACATGCGGCCGCAGACGCGACCCGCGGTCGTGGACGAACGCCAGCCGAAATCCTCGGCCGTGACCAGGTTGACGGGACGTCTCGAGTGCTTGACTTGCTGGAGCGGTGCCGTCCCGAGGGGGTGCTGTATGTGAGTTCCGGCGCAGTGTACGGAACGCAGCCGAGCGAACTGGGCCACATGACTGAAGCGCAGCCCTGCGCGCTTGACCCAAACTCGGATCGGGCGGGATACGGTCTTGCCAAGCTGCATTCGGAGCATCTGCTTGCCCAGCACGCGAACCGAGTGGGATATCGGCTCACCGTGGCCCGCTGCTTCGCCTTCGCTGGCCCGCTCCTTCCATTGAACGGGCCATTCGCCATAGGAAATTTCGTACGCGATGCCCTGACGCACGGCGAAATCCGGGTCGAAGGCGATGGTACTGCGGTCCGCTCTTATCTGTACGCCGCCGATCTGGCGACGTGGCTTTGGACGATGCTTTGGCGCGCGTCGGCAGGTAGTGTTTACAATGTGGGAGGTGACAGCGCAATCGACATGTACACGCTGGCGCAGCGTGTGGCCGATTTGCTCTGTGCGAAGCGGGTTACATTAGCCGGAGCGGTGAATCCGCCACAGCCCCCGTCGCGCTACGTCCCTTGTGTGGATAAGGCACGCCGAGACTTGCACGTCTCGGCAACCTTCGATCTGGACGATGCAATCAGACGCCACGGTGCCTGGCTGATGAGCGGTAAATGAATCACATTCACAGTCCTCGATGACCAACGCCGAGTACATCGCCCGGTATCTGAAAGCTCGGAATGTAGACCATGTCTATGAGCTGGTCGGAGGTATGATCGCGTTCCTCGTCGATGCTATCCATCGCTGCACCGACATCAATATCGTGAGCATGCATCACGAACAGGGCGCCGGCTTTGCGGCGGAAGGTTGGGCGCGAATGAAGGGAATTCCGGGCGTGGCGTTGGCGACCAGTGGACCCGGAGCGACCAATCTGCTCACTTCGATCGGCAGCTGCTACTTCGACTCGATCCCGGCGGTATTCATCACCGGGCACGTGAATCGCCACGAACAAAAGGGCGACAAGGCGATCCGGCAGCTCGGGTTTCAGGAGACAGACATTGTGGCGATGGCCAAGCCTGTCACCAAGGCAGCGTGGCTAGTCAACGACCCGGCTGACCTACCGCGTCTGTTGTCGGAAGCGTTCCGGTTGGCAGTTGCAGGAAGGCCCGGACCGGTTCTGATCGACGTACCCATGGACGTGCAGCGGCATGCCTGCGTCGAACAGACAGTCGCGCCCGAGCCTACCACCCTCGCCGACCAATCCGCCCGTTCCGAGTTCATCGACTTCGCCGCGCGAATCGGGCGGGCCCTGTCGGCGAGCCAACGGCCGCTGATCCTCGCCGGCGGCGGCATCCGCTCCGCTGGTGTGCAGCAGGAGTTCGCTGATTTGGCGGAGCACCTCGGAATACCTGTCGTCTATTCCTTGATGGGCGTCGATGCCATTCCCTCCACGAGCGCTCTGCGCGTCGGGATGATCGGAAGCTATGGGAATCGATGGGCGAATCAGGCGCTGGCGCGAAGCGATCTGCTGTTAGTTCTCGGCAGTCGGTTGGACATCCGTCAAACGGGTTCCGACGTCTCGGGATTCCGGGGTGAGCGGGCGATTTTCCATGCGGATTGCGAGCCTGGCGAGTTGAATAACCGGGTGGGCGGTTGCGACACAGTGGTGGGTGAGTTGATCGATGTCATCGCGGCGCTCCGAGCCGGTCTCGCGGGCGGAGTAGGAGTACGGGTGCCATGGACGGCCGAAGTCATCCGCCTCAAAAGCGAGTCGCCCGATACGAACGAACTTGCGGGCGTCGAGGGCATCAATCCAAATGAATTGATGCACGCCGTCAGTGCGGCCACGAGCAAGGCCGCGGCGTACGTCGTCGACGTCGGGCAACACCAGATGTGGGCGGCACAAAGCCTTCAACTGGCCCCGGGGCAACGGTTCCTGACCTCCGGGGGAATGGGGGCGATGGGTTTTGCGCTTCCGGTGGCCATTGGCGCCGCCTTTGCGGCGGGTCCTGTCGTGATGATTGCTGGGGATGGCGGATTCCAGCTGAATATTCAGGAACTCCAGACGATCGTGCGCAACCGGCTACCGGTAAAGATGCTCGTAATCGACAATGGCTGTCACGGGATGGTGCGCCAGTTTCAAGAATCCTATTTCAATGGACGTTACCAGTCGACAGTGCGGGGTTACAGCGCTCCCGACTTCGAAAAGGTGGCACGCGCCTACGGCATGAACGCTTCGACCGTGGACAACTCCGACGAACTCGAAGCAGCACTCCACGCATGGGCGACACGCCCAGAGGAACCCTCGCTTCTCGTGGTGAAAATACAGCAAGGGGCCAATGCTTACCCCAAACTCGCATTCGGTCGCGCGTTTGGCGAAATGGAACCCGGAACCAAGCCATTGGAGATGGAGGGGACCTGAGCAACCGATGCAGTCACGGACAGAACCACATTTAAAGCAACCCGGTTCAGTCAAGCTGATTCGCCGCGTTTCCAAGGTTCGGCCGGCCGATGTCGGGTCATCAGGTGGATTGTCGGGTCGCGGCCGTGACGTGACCCTAAACTCTGATCAGTCGCCGGACTGGAGGTGCCCACTGAGGTCTGTTCGGGGCGTTGGTTGAAAGATCATGGCCTTGCGTCAGCGGGCGGTTTGCGTGAAGGCTTCGATATCCGCCAGACAGAGCTCGTACGCGGGCGCGCCGGAGATACGGTCTCGATACCAGTGCATCGTGCGGAGCACGGCTTCCTCGATCGCCCACACGGGCGAGACGCCGAGGATCTGCTGCGCCTTCGCCGTGTCGAGCGCCAGCCAACGGGCCTCGTGAGGCCCCTTCCCGTCGTCGCCCCACGTCGTGACAGCCTCGGGGAAAACGGGATTGGCGAGCTCGATGACCTGCCGCACCGTGGCCGCCTCGTGCGACGCCGGCCCGAGGTTGAACGCCCCCGCCGTAGCTGGAGCCGACCAGCTCTGCTCCGCGATCCGCAGGTAGCCGCGGAGCGGGTCGAGCACGTGCTGCCAGGGCCTTGTCGCCTCCGGATTACGGACCACGAGCGGCTGCCCCGTGGTCCAGGCCCGTATCGCGTCGGGAATCAGCCGGTCCTCCGACCAGTCCCCCCCGCCGATCACATTCCCGGCGCGGCCACTGGAGACGGCGACGCCAGCGGCCGCCAGGAACGACTGTCGGTAGCAGTCGACGACGATCTCGCTCCCGGCCTTGCTCGCACTGTAGGGATCGTGGCCGCCGAGCGTGTCGGTCTCACGGTAGGGCCAAACCCATTCGTTGTTGCGATAGACCTTATCGGTCGTGACGACGACGACGACGCGGACAGAGTCGACCGCCCGGATCGCATCGAGCACGTTGGCCGTACCGAAGATGTTCGTGGACAATGTCCCCAGTGGATCGCGGTAGCTCGCCCGCACCAGCGGCTGGGCCGCCAGATGAAGCACGATCTCGGGGCGGGTCTCCACGATGCGGCACCGCAGCGACTCCACGTCGCGGATGTCGGCCACGTAGTGATCGATCCAGCGGTCGATCGCGAGATCCCGAAACAGGCTCGGGCCAGGCTCGGGAGCGAGCGAGTAGCCATGAACGCGGGCGCCAAGCTTTGTCAGCCAAACGGACAGCCACGATCCCTTGAAGCCGGTGTGGCCGGTGACAAAGACTTTTTTACCGTCCCAAAAGGCCGGGTTGGGGCAGGCACTCAGGTGTGTGGCGGCCACAACAGTCACGTCCACGCCTTCCAGGGCGCCTTGCCCGTTTCCCAGAGCGATTCGAGGATCGTGCGATCACGCATCGTGTCCATTGCCTGCCAGAAGCCATAGTGCTCGAACGCAGCGAGCTCTCGCTTGGCCGCCAATTCAGCAACCGGCGTCTGTTCGAAGCTCGTCGAATCGTCGGCGATAAACTCGAGCACTCGTGGCGAAAGCACAAAAAACCCGCCGTTGATCAGCCCGCCGTCGCCACGGGGCTTTTCGGTGAATGCTGTGACTACGCCACCTTCGATATTGAGCGCCCCGTAGCGGCCCGGCGGCGCCACGGCCGTCACGGTGGCGATCCGTCCGTGCTCCCGATGGAAGGCGATGAGCTTGCCGATGTCCACATCGCTCAAGCCATCGCCGTAGGTGAAGCAGAAGGCATCGTCGTTGCGAATGTAGTCGGCCACCCGCTTCAGCCGGCCGCCGGTGTTCGTCTTTTCGCCCGTGTCGACGAGCGTCACCTTCCACGGTTCTGCCTTCCGCTCGTGGACCGTCATCGAGTTTAGGGCGATGTCGAACGTGACGTCTGACATGTGCAGGAAGTAGTTGGCGAAATACTCCTTGATCAGATAGCCCTTGTAGCCGCAACAAATCACAAACTCGTTCACGCCATGGGCGGAATAGAGCTTCATGATGTGCCAGAGGATCGGACGACCACCGATCTCGACCATCGGCTTCGGCTTGACGGCCGTTTCTTCGGAAAGCCTTGTGCCGAGCCCGCCGGCCAGAATGACTGCCTTCATCGTGTTGCCATCTCCGGAGATCCAACCATTTTCACTGCCCAGGGAAGCGACGGCCGTAGCGTGCCCGGCATCGGGCCGACGCAGCCCATCCGTTTGGTATCACCCGTCGCCGGGATGCTTTCTGTGATCTGAAACACCAGCGCGTCGCGCTCGAACGCGGCGTTGTTGGCTTTTGTGATAGCGGACCACAGGAAGAAGTCATCCCCCCTTCTCGTCGAAGACGTGGAAGTTGGGATAGGTCTGCAGCGTGCCCGGCGAACGTCACGAATACGATCCGCTTTGACCGTTGGGACATTGCGACCCCAGAATCCGAGGTAGGTACGCCATGGCGCAGGAACCAGACGCATGGGAAACTCACTGCGATCGCAAAAGGCACTGAGCGAACTCGGCGATAATTCTCGCAAGAATGGGGCCGGAACGGATCAGCTCGCGTGACATTCGCCAGAATTGGCCAACCGACACCCGGCGTTAGACTTACGCGAGACGACGGTGGCGATCGATGGATGGGCGCATGTTGCCAAGTCGCCACGCTCTGCCTGTTCACATGAGGGTTTCACAACCAATCCACAACCGCCGGCAGTTTTGGCGCAAAACGAAAGCCCCGCACGGAGGGCAAACTCCTTACGGGGCTTACGGATGGAGTGAGATTCGAACTCACGGTACGCTTTTGACGTACACACGCTTTCCAGGCGTGCGCCTTAAACCACTCGGCCATCCATCCTGGGACTGCACCTGGCACTGCTTCCTGACAGTCGAACGCGCCGACGCGGGGTTCCACGACGGCGCGTCCACTCCCAGATCCTACTAACTGACTTGTCACACGTGCAGCACCTGCTGCAGCGGACAGGGTGAGATTCGAACTCACGATACCGTTGCCGGTACGCCGGTTTTCGAGACCGGTGCCTTCAACCACTCAGCCACCTGTCCCACGGGCAGAATGTCACAAAGCTGCTGCAAGTTTTGTGGCCCCCAGACCGAACAGCCGACGCCGCGCCATCCGGATCCCGCAGAGTCTGGATAACTAATCGGCCAGCCGACCCGATTCAAGGGTTCAGCGCGACGTCACGACGCTGGAGACGCCTTGATCCGCGCCAACTCCGCTTCGGCCGCCACCGTGCCAAAGGCACCCCACTGACCGCCCTCCACGATGCGTCGCCACAAGGCCTCGCCCTCGGCTTTCCGCCCGTTGTACCAGTGCCAGTTGGCCACACCGTAGGCCGCCGAGGCGTCCTTCACCGACAGCTCGCCGCTCGGGGCGGCGGTGAGCACGGAATCGGCTGGCAGCTCGCCCTTGTACAGCAGCATCAAGCGGTGATACGCCTGATTCTCGATGATCGTCATGTCCTTCGTGATGGGCACCAACACCTGCGCGGCCTCGGCGTCCCGACCCGACCGACGAAGCGACATGTACAGCCAATGGGCCATCGACACGCGTCGGTCGTCGTTAGTCGCAGAATCGACCTCGAGCTGGGCGACGCGCGCGGCGGCCGTGAAGTCGCCCATGAGATAGTGCGCGAGCGCGAGGTGATAGCCGATGTTCGAGTGCAGTGTGCCGATGGGCGAGTTCTGCGCGTTCGGCTGTCCGTCGGGCTCGATTTCGTCGGGCTTGCCCTGCACGAGCGACGTGGCGCGTTCGAGATCCGTCACGGCGGCCGCAAAGTCGCGGACCGAGATGTAGCGATGCCCGCGGTGCCGGTACAACCACGGGTTGTCGGGATAGAGCGTGATCCCGCGCGTGTAGATCTCGATGGATTCGCGCAGCTGGCCCAGATAGCCCAGACGGCGCGCGTACCAGATGATCGAGTCGACATTGGTGGGCGTGTGCTCGTACGCGCGTTGGGCCTCGGCGAGCTGAGACGCGTACTTCTCACGCACATTCGCCGCGAGTGGAAGCGCGCGCAGCGTGTCGCCGAGCAACGAGACGGTTTGGAACGGCGGCGCCACTGGCGGCGCCAATGTCAACGGCGTGTCGGCGGGTGACGCGCATGCCAGTGCCATAGCACAGACACCGGTAACGACCAGTGTGATCGCGCGAGTGGTGCACCGAGTCACGATACAAAGCGCTGTCATGATGTGGGGAGCGAGAGGAGCGCGGCGACTACCCGCGTCGGGCGGCGAAGAATGCTTTCAATATTGCGCCAGATTCCGCCGTCCGCACGCCGCCTCGTACCTGGGGGCGGTGATTGAGCTTCGGGTGTCGCACCACGTCGCCGATGGACCCGCACATACCGGCCTTGTCGTCCCAGGCACCGAACACCAGCGTGCCCACGCGCGCCAGGACGATCGCCCCGGCGCACATGGCGCAGGGTTCAAGCGTGACCACGAGCGTGCACTCCAGAAGGCGTGCTTCGCCGAGGACGCGCGCGGCCTCGCGCAAGGCGAGGAGTTCGGCGTGCGCGGTGGCGTCGCCGTCGCGCACCATGCGATTCTGGGACCGGGCCACGACCTCGTTGCCACACAACACGACGGCGCCGACCGGGACTTCACCGGCCAGCGCAGCGGCGCGTGCTTCAGCCAGCGCGAGATCCATCGCGGCATCCACCGCGGGCGCCAACGGCGGCCCGACGATGGATTGAGGCGCCGGACTCAACGTGGCGTGCCGGCGGAAGGCGGCGCCGCGAAGGCCGCCTGCGCCGCGGCATCGGTGGCATCGCCGTGCCGGAATGACAAGGCGTCGGTCCCCTCCTGCACATCGGCCACGATGACGTCGCCGTCTTTGAACGTGCCGTCGAGCACGGCGAGCGCCAACGGATTCTGCAGCATGCGCTGTACGGCGCGCTTGAGCGGCCGAGCACCGAACACCGGATCGTATCCCTCGTCGGCGAGCAACGTGCGCGCCGCATCGGTGAGACGAATGGTGAGCTTCCGATCGGCGAGCAGCTTCCGCAGGTGGGCGAGCTGCAGGTCGACGATGTGATCGATCTCGCCGCGTCCCAGCGGATGGAAGACCACGATGTCGTCGATGCGGTTGAGAAACTCGGGCTTGAAGACGCCGCGCAACGCCTTCAGTACCTCCTGCTCCACCATGGCCCACGCGGTGTCGCCGGCCCGCCCGCGTTCCAAAATCATCTGACTTCCCACATTCGACGTCATGATGATGACGGCGTTGCGGAAGTCGACGGTGCGTCCCTGTGAATCGGTGAGCCGTCCGTCGTCGAGCAACTGCAGCAGGATGTTGAACACGTCCGGATGTGCCTTTTCGATTTCGTCAAACAGGATCACGGAGTACGGACGGCGACGCACCGCCTCGGTGAGCTGCCCGCCTTCTTCGTAGCCAACGTAGCCCGGCGGGGCGCCGATGAGGCGCGCGACGGCGTGCTTCTCCATGTACTCGGACATGTCGATACGCACCATCGCCTGTTCGTCGTCGAACAGGAACTCGGCGAGCGCCTTCGCCGTCTCCGTCTTGCCCACGCCGGTGGGGCCGAGGAAGATGAACGAGCCGATGGGGCGATTGGGATCCTGCAGTCCGGCGCGCGAGCGGCGCACGGCGTTCGATACGGCCTTCACCGCCTCGCGCTGTCCGACGACGCGCGTGGCGAGCACGTCTTCGAGCTTGGTGAGCCGCTCGCGTTCACTCTCGAGCATGCGCGTGACCGGAATGCCGGTCCACCGCGCCACGACCTCGGCCACATCGTCGGCCCCGACTTCCTCCTTGAGGAACTGCGGACGCCCGTCCTGGCTGCCGAGTTTTCCTTCGGCGACCTTCATGTCGCGCTCGAGCTGCGGAATCTTGCCATACGTGATCTCGGCGGCCTTGTTGAGGTCACCGACGCGGGTGGCCTGCTCGGCTTCGAACTTCGCTGTTTCGATCTCCTGCTTGATGCGACCGACGGCGCCGAGCGTTTCTTTCTCCTGCTGCCACTGGGCGCGCATGCCGGTCGTCTTTTCCTTGAGATCGGCGAGTTCGCTCTCGAGGTCGCCGCGCCGCTCGACCGATGCAGCATCGGTCTCCTTACGCAGGGCCTGCCGCTCGATCTCGAGTTGCACGATGCGGCGGTCGACTTCGTCGATCTCCTGCGGCACCGAGTCGATCTCGATGCGCAGCCGCGAGGAGGCTTCGTCGATCAGGTCGATGGCCTTGTCGGGGAGGAAGCGATCGCCGATGTAGCGATTGGAGAGCGTGGCCGCCGCGACGACGGCACCATCGGTGATCCGCACGCCGTGATGCGCCTCGTAGCGTTCCTTGAGGCCTCGGAGAATCGCGATCGTGCTTTCGACGCTGGGCTCACCAACGAACACCGGCTGGAATCGACGCTCGAGGGCGGCGTCCTTCTCCACGTGCAGGCGGTACTCATCGAGCGTGGTCGCACCGACCACGCGCAGTTCGCCGCGCGCCAGCATGGGCTTGAGCATGTTGCCGGCGTCCATACTGCCTTCGGCCTTGCCAGCCCCGACCAAGGTGTGCAGTTCGTCGATGAACACGACGTACAAGCCTTCGGCGGCGGTGATCTCCTTCATCACCGACTTGAGGCGCTCTTCGAATTCGCCACGGAACTTGGCGCCGGCGATGAGTGCGCCGAGATCGAGCGAAACGAGCTTCTTGTTGCGCAGCCCCTCGGGCACGTCGCCACTGATGATGCGCTGGGCGAGTCCTTCGGCGATGGCGGTTTTGCCAACGCCGGGCTCGCCGATGAGCACGGGGTTGTTCTTGGTGCGTCGCGAGAGCACCTGAATGACGCGACGGATTTCCTCGTCGCGGCCGATCACGGGATCGAGCTTGCCTTTGCGTGCGGCCTCGGTGAGATCGCGCGTGAACTTCTCGATGGCTTGGTACTGCCCTTCGGGCGACTGGTCGGTGACCTTGTGCGAGCCGCGCACGAGCTTGAGCGCTTCGAGCAGCGCCTTGCGGTGCGCGCCGGCGGTGGTGAGCACCCGCGTGCTGTCGGTCCCCTTGGCATCGGAGAGGGCGAGCAATAGATGCTCGGTGGAGACGTATTCGTCGCCGAGCGTCTTGGCTTCTTTTTCCGCCGCGTCGACGACTTGAGTGAGCTCGCGGCTTAAGGTGGGCTGGGCGTCGCTCTGCTTGGCGTAGCGAGCGGCCTCCTGGTCGGCGGCGGCGCGGACGCTGGCGACATTGGCTCCGACGCGCTGCAGCACCGGAACCACGATGCCTTCGTCCTGGGCGAGCAGCGCCAGCAGGAGATGCAGGTCGTAGACGAGCGGATTGCCGGCCTTGCGCGCGAGCGCCACGGCTTCGTTGAGCGCTTCGGCGCTCTTCACAGTCAGACGGTCAGGATTGATCATGGCGTTTCGTAGAGGCAATCAGGGTGCCGTGCTTCTGCTGCCAATACTGCAGTCGACGGCGTCGGGTTTCGCGAGGGAAGCCCCTACAGCGGCCAGCCGAGCAGATCGTGGATACAAAATGGCGCGCCGGGTCCGTCCACCCGGCGCGCCATCGTGAGTTTTCGTTGGGTCTCGTGGTGCTCGTGTACTCCCAGCTTACTTCACCACGATCATCTTTTTCACCAGCGGCACGCCATCCACCTCGAGGCGGTACAGATACACCCCCGAAGCGGCCTCCCGCCCGGTTGCTTGGACCTTGCCGTCCCAGTACGCGACGTAGTCGCCGCACTGCACGGACACTTTTTCTAGCGGTTGACCTCCGGCCACCCCTCCGGCTCCACCCTGCAACACCGGCGTCGCTACAACCTGCATGATCATGTTGTAGACTTTCAGACTGACGCGGTACTGCCGGCCAGGCTCGGTACAGTTGGGTGCATCACCCACACTGAACGGGATGCGAGTCTCAGGATTGAACGGATTCGGATAGTTCTGTCCGAGCGTCGCTCCATTGCGGCGTTGCTTGCTATCCTGCGCGGCCGCGACCCGTGGCATGATTACGCTGAGAGCGAGCACCAGACCCAGTGCTCCCCACACACGTTTCATGTTGCTTCTCCGACTGACGAATCAGGGTTGTGAGTCGAAGTCTCCAAGTGAAAGGTGGAA
>CAIUOO010000031.1 GCA_903900795.1 uncultured Gemmatimonadota bacterium
CGGCCGCCCGGAGTTGCCCCCGGTGTTGCTGATGCACGGGATCAGCAACAGCCGTGACGTCTGGTATGATTGGGCGGTGGAGCTGAGTGATCGCTATCGCGTGTACGCGCTGGACTTTCGTGGACACGGCCACTCGGCGCGTGCCGAACGCTATGGCATTGCGGACTACGTATCCGACGCCACGGCGATACTCACCGCCATCGGCGCGCCGACCCGCATCGTGGGGCATTCGCTCGGTGGTGTGGTGGCCGGTGCGCTCGCGCAGCGTGATGACGCACTGGTGCACTCCGTCCTGATGCTGGACCCGGCCTGGTATTTCGGCATTCCCGAAGAGTTCCACCGGACGGTGTATCCCCGTCGGTTTGCGCTGCTGATCGGCTTGATCACGCAGCTGCGTGCGGCGCAGGCACCACTCGATGACTGGTATGCGGCAATCGCGAATACGCCGCATCCGTCGGGGGGCGTGTTCGCCGATCATATGGGCCATCGGCAGATCCTGAGTCATGCGTCGGCGCTGCAGCGTCAGGATCCGGCGTGCTGGGGAAGTCCGGTGCAGGAGATGTTCGCCGCACTCGACACGACCCAGCCGTTTCGTCGGCCCACGCGATTGATTCGCTGTGACGCATCGCTGGGAGCGGCATTCGTCGATGAGCACGCCGACTTGATTCTGGCGGTGAATCCAACGCTCGAGATCACGCACTACGTAGGTTCGGATCATTTTCCGCAGCGCACCTACGCGTTCGCGGAGCGCTTCCGCCGCGATCTGACGTCATTCCTGCGCGACGCCTGATCCGCCGAGAGCCGGAGCCGGCCCCGAAGGGCAGGCTCCTCAGGGTTTCGAGGTCACGAAGCGAATGCTTTTGAGGGCGTCGTTCGTGTGCGTGAGTTCCACCGACCCCGGTGGGAACCCATTGAAACGCAGCATGTAGGCGATGACGTCGGTGACTTGCTGACTGCTGTAAACGCCAACGGTGTCGGTCGGCATCGTGGTACGGATGCGTTCATGCAGATCGGCGAGCGACTGGCCGTTCCAGCTGCTCATGAATGCGCTGCCGGTGAGTTCGCCGGCTTCATCGCCACCGGCGAGCGTCTCCATGTGACACCGTGCGCAGAGTTGCTTGTAGGTGGTCTCCCCGCGCCCGGCCTGCGACACGGAGTAGACGCTGTCCCACGTCGTGCGTTCAGGTTGCTGCGTGCCGGCCGGGGCGTGCACGGACGGCGTCGCGGCGAGGCCTGCCCAGAGCGGCATGACGATGAGCGCGCCGAGCAGCGCGGCGGCGCGTCTGTGGCGCTGCGCAGGCCACGGCGGCATCACCGAGCCGCCGCGGCGGCGGGCAGCCGGAAGGCGATGTACTCGCCCGAGTAGGGACCGCCACTGACGGCGACCACGATGTACTGGCGTCCACCCACGGTGTAGGTCATCGGTGATCCGCTCTGCGGCGCCGGCAGGTTCACGCCGCCGACTTCCTTGCCGGTGGCCTTGTCGTAGGCGCGCAGGACGGCGCCGCGCGGGCGCGGGGCGACGGTCGTGACCTCGGGGTCTCCCGCAATCACGAGCGTTTTCGTGACCAACGTCCCCACGGAACCCGCTTGCCCCGTGCGCGGCACCGTGACGCCCTTGAGGGCCTCGTGATTGCGCACCGCATCCGGCGTTTCGCCGTGTGGCACCTGCCACACGATGTCCCCCTTGTCGAGGTCGATCGCCGTGATCGTGCCATACGGCGGCTTGAGCAGCGGCAACCCCTGCACGGTGAAGCCGCCGCGACCTGAGCCTGGCGCGAAGCCGCGAATGTAGTCCATGTCGGAGACGCCTTTGGCCGGCACGACGAGGCCGAGGGCGGAGGGCGACGCGTTGGTGGCCGAGAGATACAGCATGTGCGTTTCGGGATCGTATGATCCGCCGGGCCAGTTGCTGCCGCCGTTGGTGGGCCCGTTCGAGAAGGTGGCCAGCGGGCCCTCGGCTTTGCTTACTACGGGTGGGGTGAAGATGGGCCCAAGCTTGAAGCGCGACGCGGCGGCGAGTCCGGCCTCCTTGAGCGCCGGGGTGAAGTCGATGAGGTCGCTGGTGAGGACGCCATTCCGCGCGTACGCGGCGGGCTTGGTGGGTATCGGCTGCGTGGGGGCGTACCATTCGCCCGGCACGTCGCCCTTTTCGACGGCGCGCTCCTCGAACGGCCAGATCGGCTTACCCGTCACGCGGTCGAACATGTAGAGGATGCCCTGCTTGGTGGGCAGGGCCACGCTCTTGATCGCCTTGCCACCCACGGTGATGTCGGCGAGGATCGGTGCGGCCGCGAGATCGAAGTCCCAGATGGGATGGCGCACGAGCTGGTAGTGCCACTTGCGCACGCCGGTGCGCAGATCGACGCAGACGAGGCTTTCACCGTACAGGTTGTCGCCCGGGCGATGACCGCCGTAGTAGTCACCGGTGGGTGATTCGATCGGGAGGTACACGAGACCGAGCTCTTCGTCGGCGGTGATCTGCGTCCAGACGCCGGTGTTGCCGGCGTTGTCGGCCGATCCGTTCAGCCACGTGTCGTAGCCGAACTCGCCCTTTCGCGGAATGGTATGAAAGGTCCAGAGCCGCTTGCCGGTGCGCACATCGAAGCCGCGGATGTCGCCCTTGTTGTTGCGGTAGGACTTGGGCGAGCCGCCCTCACGAAAAGCGGCCCCGATGATGACGACATCGCGCGCCACGGTGGGCGCACCCTGATACCCGATCTCGCCGGTCTCGAGGTCGGGGAGAATCGGTTGATCCATCTCCTTCTTGAGATCGACCGCGCCACTGTCGCCGAAGCTGCGGATGCGCGCCCCCGACCGCGCGTCGAGCGCGATGAGGCGATAGCCCGGCGTGACGTAGAGAATGCGCGCCGTCTTGCCGTCGGTCCAATACGCGAGCCCGCGTCCGGAGAGCGGCCGCGGTGCGGCGGCGCCACGTGCGCCTTCGTTCTCGCTGTGCATCCACAGCAGTTCACCGGTGACCGCATCGAGCGCGACGACCGCGCGGCGCGTACCGGCGGTGGTGTAGAGCACGTTGCCGACCATGAGGGGCGTGCCCTCCAGCTTGAACTCCGGCCGCGGCCCGAGCGCATCGGTCTTGAAGCGCCATGCGACTTCGAGCGTGCTGAAGTTCGCGGCGGTGATCTGCTCGAGCGGCGAATAGCGCGTGCCGCGCGTGTCACCGGTGTGACTGGGCCACTCGCCGCTGGCGGTGCTGAGTGGTGCGGTGCGTGCCGACTGCGCGTGGGCCATCGTGGACGTCGCCGCGAGCAGGCACAGACCGACCGAGCGGAATCGAGAGGGGAGCATCGTGTGACGGTATGGGTTTCGTGAGGGCGTTCGCCTTGCGCGCGCTGGCGGCCGATCGACGACCCGCCGGTCGAATGTCGCGCGTCGTGGCGGTCCACGCAAACTGGTGCCGGCCCCGGTCCAGACAACCCGGGTCGGGATGTCCGCGCACCCCCCGAGCGCACGCTCTTCGGTTTTCTCTATGGATCGAAACTTAACAATCGATCTGCTCGCATCTGGTCCTCGCGGAGGACGTGCCTAGGTTGCGAGGAGAAGGGGAGTAGCACCGCGGGACGCGTCCCGTGCAACCAATCCGTCAAGACCGCGCTCGCGAGTGCGCACGGGTTGGCCATCGCCTTGCTGGGATCACCACGCCGGCTGTTGTTGGACGTACCGTGCCACGAACTCGATGACAACGCGTTTCTTTCCCTGCTGGATCTCGCCGAGGAAGCCGCTGAGCACCGCTTCGTGATTCTCGCAACCTCGAAGGCACACCTGATTCGCGATCGATGTGTGCAGGTCGTGTTTGCCGATGAGCAGCCGGGAGCCGGATTCGTGGCGATCGAACCGGACCTCACGC
>CAIUOO010000032.1 GCA_903900795.1 uncultured Gemmatimonadota bacterium
GTGGTGCAGGATTTTTTGCACGTTCACACGCGCGAACAGCCGGCGCCACGTAAAAAAGCGCTGCGCCGCCGACGGGCCGATGCAGGCGGACACGAGTCGCTTTACATCGTCCTCATTGCCGGCCTGCATGAGCCGGCTGGCCATCTCCCACGAGCGCGGACTGGGAAACGCGAGGTCGTGCCCCGACTGATCGTACAGCGCATCGGCACCGTGGTGTCCGATGTACGCCAGCACCGATGCATCGACGCCCGTACGCGCGCCCCACTCCAGCCAGGCCGGTGGATCGACCTTCATGATGAAATGCGCAAACCGGTTGCACAGCGCCGACGACAGCGAGCTCACGATAGCGTTGTCGTCTTCGAGATTGCCGGCGGCCAGCACAACCGTGCCGGGATGAAAGTGCACATCACCCACGCGCTTTTCGAGCACGATCTGGTACGCGGCCGCCTGATGCAGCTTGGTGACCGCAGCATTGATTTCATCGAGAAAGACCAGACACGGTTCGGCGGCGGCGCGCTGCGCCCACGCCGGCGGATACGCGATCAGCGAGCGCGAGTCTTTGTCGGGAAACCAGACCCCGCACAGATCGGACGGGTCACGCTGCGCGAGGCGGATGTCGATGAGCGGCAGGCCGAAGTCGGTGGCCAGCGCCTGCGCGAGCGTGCTCTTACCCACGCCGGGATGACCACGCAGCAGCACCGAGAGCCCCGTGCGCAGCGTGGTGCCCACGAGCCGGTACAACTCAGGCCAGCTGTAGCCTTCGGGTGGCAGGGGAATCGGTTTCGCCTTGGGGGGCATCAGAGAAAGAGCTCGAGGAGTTGGCAGTGCAGCGCCGGATCGCGCAGCAGGACGGCGATGATGTGCTTGCAGTACCCCTTGGTGTCCGTGCGCTGGTGGTCGGGGCAGGTGCACGTGGGCGCCGCCGACCAGTCGGCGAGGGCGGTGACCTCATACGGCTGCGTGCCGCCGGTCACGCGCACACGGCCATTTTTCAGGGACGTGAATTGGTACTGCTGCGAGACCGTGCGGGCGCCGCGCAGAATGCGGTTGTCCCGGTGATAGACGGACAGCGTGGACATGAGGCGCACCGAGTGCGGTGAGGGGCGACCTACTCCACCGAGGAGTAGGTCTCTTCGTACATCTCGCTGAGGAGGGGGCCGTTGTCGCGTCGACCTTTACGCGAAGTACCGGCGCGTCCGCCCCGCCGTCAACAGCCGCTCCACGTGCGTCGTGAACAGGCGCAGCGTGGCCAGCAGCTGTGCCGGATCCAATCCCGTCGCGCAGACGATGTCGCACTCGACCGCGAGATCGGTTTCGATGCCGATGTAATACCGTGCGACGAGCCCCTTGGCATTCAGCCGGTTCACGAGTAGCAGGCGGGACCGCGGGGTCACGTCGTCGCGAAGCACGAACGTGCGCAGGAAGCGCACCATCTCGCGGCGACCGTCCGCCACCACCAGCACCTCGCCGATCTCTGTGCGCGCCACGATGTCGCCATCGGCATCACGCTCCACCTGATA
>CAIUOO010000033.1 GCA_903900795.1 uncultured Gemmatimonadota bacterium
GTTCACCCCCACCGCACCGACGCCGGCGTTCCGCATCGGTGCGGTGTCCGATCCGTACGACATGTATCTCAGCGACATCTACACCGTGACGGCAAACCTCGCCGGCATTCCGGCCATGTCGCAGCCGATCGGGCTCGTCGACGGCCTCCCCGTCGGCGGCCAGTTCATGGCGGCGCGATTCGACGAAGCCACCATGTTTAAGGCCGCCGCCGCGCTCGAGTATGCGATGGCAGCGGAGGGTGGCGCATGAGCACCCCATCGCAGGCCACCGACGCGGCGATCGACTGGGAGCTCGTGATCGGGCTCGAGGTGCACTGCCAGCTCAAGACGCGCAGCAAGATCTTTTGCGGCTGCGCGACCTCGTTCGGCGAAGCGCCCAACACCAACACCTGCCCGGTCTGCCTCGGCTTGCCCGGAGCGCTGCCGGTGTTGAACGCGCACGCCGTCGAACTCGCCACGCGCGCCTCACTCGCGCTCGGTTGCGTCGTGCACAATACGTCGATCTTCGCGCGCAAGAACTACTTCTATCCCGACCTGCCCAAGGGATATCAGATCTCGCAGTTCGATCTGCCCATCGCCACCGGCGGTAAGATCGTCGTCGATGACACCGCCACCCCGCCGCGCGCGATCCGGGTGCATCGCGTGCACATGGAGGAGGATGCCGGCAAGTCGGTGCACGACCGCTTCCGTGACGCTACCGCGATCGACCTCAATCGCGCCGGTACGCCATTGGTCGAGATCGTGTCGGAGCCCGAAATCCACTCCGCGGCCGATGCCGTGTGTTATCTCCGTCGGCTGAAGCAGATCCTCGAGTACACCGAGGTCTCCGATGCGAACATGGAAGAGGGCTCGCTGCGAGTGGATGTAAACATCTCGATCCGCCCGCGCGGCGAGACGGCGCTCGGCACGAAAACCGAAGTCAAGAATCTCAATTCGTTCTCGTCCGCCGAGCGCGCCGTCGAGGTCGAGTTCGCTCGGCAGCGCGCCATCCTCGAAGGCGGCGGCCGAGTCGAACAGCAGACCTTGCTCTACGACGAGAAGCGCAATCAGGTGCGCTCCGCGCGGAGCAAGGAAGGCAGTCACGACTATCGCTACTTCCCCGAACCGGATCTCCCGCCGCTCGTGCTCACCGACGAGTTCGTGCGGCGTCAGCGGGCGGTGCTCCCCGAGTTGCCGGCCGCCAAGCGCGACCGCTTTGCCACGCAGTATGGGCTCGGGGCTGCCGACATCGAGCAGCTCATCGCAAACCGCATGCTGGCCGATCGGTTCGAAGCCGTCGCCTCGTCATCCGGAGACGCACGTCGCGCGTCCAACTGGATGCTGGGACCTGTCCTGGCCGCCGTGAACGCGTCAGGCGGTTCGCTGCTCGATCACACCGTCGATGACGCACGACTCGGTGCGCTCATCGCCCTCGAAGCGCAGGGCGACGTTTCCAACACGGCGGCCCGTCAGATCTTTTCGATGATGGAGCGGGAACCGTCCGATCCACTCGCGATTGCCACGCGCGAGGGCTTGCTCAAGGTCTCCGACGACTCCGCGCTCGTCGTATGGATCGACGAAGTCTTCGCCGAATCACCGACTGAGGCGGCGCGCTTTATGGCCGGCGAAAAAAAGTTACAGGGCGTGCTGGTCGGCCAGGTGATGAAGAAGTCGAAGGGCGCGGCCGACCCGAAGAAGGTCAATCAGTTGCTGGCCGCTCGCGCGGAGTAAACAACGGCGTCGGGAGTGACGCGGAATGCCGGAGTTCGTTCACCGGCATGCCGAACATGCGGTCGGCTTCCATTGCCGCTCGGACATCGCCGCCCTCGCGCTTCGCTTGACGACGGACCTTCTTCGCCTCGCGCAGCGGACCGTCGCCGGACGGATCGAAACGGAAGGCGTCACTGGTGTCCCAACGACCGAACAGATCCACGATGTAGTCGAATGAGCGCGCCAGATAGCGACCGACTTCAGCATCACTCAAGTCCCAGCGACTCTTCTCCGACACGAGCTGGAAGATGCGCTGCCACGAATCCGTGTCGGTCACATACACCATACCGCGGAAGATGCGGCGGTTGGTCGGTGTCCCGAAGAGCGTGGGGCTCAGGATGCGATCCAAGTGCTGATCGGCCGCCGAGTGGTCAACCGACAGCAGCTCACGCGCTCGGCGTGCCCACGGGTCGCCGAGGTGCGTCTCGATCCGACTCTCCCAGTAGCTGTGGCCGAGCGCGGTCGTACTGGATGTGACCGCAAGCTGTCTCGGCACGAAAAAATTGTGGGCCACCACGTCGGCCGCCAGATGGGCGAGATACCCGAGGCCGAACGCGCGCAACGCCGGCGTCTCGGCCTCGCCGTGAATCTCGAGTCCGACACGCCACGAATGACAATGGCGTCCGACTTCCGCGTACTTCTTCGCAATACTGGTATCCGCCGCAATCGAACCGTACAGAAAGTCGGTCGGATAGGCGGCCAGAAGCTCCGCCATCGTGTGCGGCACGAGGGAGAGGTTCCGAAGGAGCGCATCCCCAAGAAATACGTGGGTCCCTGGCGTCCACGCCCACGCATCGGTCGGGAAAAGAACGAGCGCAACGATGACAGCAAGCCCACCGGCGATTCCGACACGATGGCGGTGGAGCACGAAGCGCTCAGTCTTGGTCGTCGACATCCACAACGTCAGGAGCTCGATGCGGCCGAGGGTGGCGCAACCCCGCCGTGAACTCGCTCGCGCCAGCGCGAACGCCGCGAATGGCCGAAACGGCCGAGAGTGCCGTGTCCTCCAACTCGACCTGAAGCACATCCAGCACCGCATTCACGTCGTCCACGCGACGTGCCGTCCGGTCCGCGGCAGCGAGCAACTGCTCGCTCAGCGCTTCGGCGGCATCGGTCACCCGCACCACGTCGGTCCGGAGCATCGCCACCACTTCGCGGGCGTCGCCCGCGATTGCGGTCGCGCTTGCCAGTAAGGGCTTGGTCTCCTTCGCCAGACGATCGACCGTCTCGTTGAACTTGCGCACACCAGCTCGCAGCGAAAGGATCAGCAAGACAGTCGCGATCAGCACGCCGACGCCGAGAATCAGCACGACGATCTGGAGCACGCCGCTCGTCCACTCCAGCATCCCACGCTCGGGGATGGTGCGGGCGATGATGGTATCTGGGAATGCGGCGGCCTGCAGAAGCCGCGCAGGCAACGCACTGACAATGGTCATGTAGATGATCTAAGGGTTTCTGGCAGGGTCGGGAAGGGGGAGTGCGTGACGCGGTCACGGATGCTATCCTTTCCGATCGCCCAACCGTTCCGCTCAATCGCCGCGTCCAACCCCGAGTGCATGTCCGCCGTCCAGTTCATTGTTGAAGGGGGTCAACGTCTCAGCGGCTCGATCCGTCCAGCCGGCAATAAGAATGCCGCGTTGCCGATCGTTGCGGCGACGCTCCTGACCGAGCAGCCGGTGCAACTGCATAACGTGCCGCGGATACGGGATATCGAGACGCTCGTGGAACTCGTGCGCACCACGGGCGCGGAGTGCGAGTGGAACGGCCCGAACTCGCTGCGCGTGCATGCCAAGTCGGTGCAAGCCGCCGACCTCGACCCAACGATGTGCGCGCGGATCCGTGCCTCGATCCTGCTCGCCGCGCCGCTGCTCGCGCGCTGCGGCACCGTGACGCTGTCGCCGCCCGGTGGCGATGTCATCGGCCGCCGTCGGCTCGATACCCATTTTCACGTGCTGCAAGCGCTCGGCGCCGAGTACGAACTGGGCGAGCGGTTCCGCTTCACCGCTCAGGCCCTCATCGGCGCCGACGTCTTCCTCGACGAACCCAGCGTCACGGCCACGGAGAACGCACTGATGGCGGCCGTCGCGGCCAAGGGACGCACGATCCTCCGCAACGCGGCGAGCGAACCGCACGTGCAAGATCTCGCGCGGTTCCTCGTGGCCCTCGGCGCACGCATCGACGGCATCGGGTCGAACGTCTACACCATCGAAGGCGGGATGACGTTGGGCACGGCGACGCATGAGATCGGTCCCGATCATATTGAAGTTGGTTCGTTTATCGGGCTCGCCGCGGTTACCCGCTCCGAGCTTCGGATTGAACGTGCCGGCGTCGAGCACCTGCGCAGCACGCTCATGGGTTTCGAGCGTCTCGGCATTTCGTGCCGCGTCGATGGTGACGACCTGATCGTACCCGCCGAGCAGTCCCGCGTGATTCAGAGCGACCTCGGCGGGCATGTGCCGAAGCTCGAGGATCAGCCGTGGCCCGCGTTCCCGGCCGACGTCATGTCCATTGCCATCGTCACTGCGACCCAGTGTGAAGGCATGATCCTCATGCACGAAAAGATGTTTGAGTCGCGTCTCTATTTCACGGACAAGCTGGTGAGCATGGGCGCCCGCATCGTGCTGTGCGATCCTCACCGCGCCATTGTCTCTGGCCCGACCAAGCTGCGGGGCAGCACCGTGGAGTCGCCGGACATTCGCGCCGGGATGGCCATGTTGCTGGCGGCCCTCTGTGCCGACGGCACGAGTGTCATCAACAATGCGCAGCAGATCGAACGGGGCTACGAGCGGATCGAGGAGCGTCTCGGCGCACTCGGTGCCCGCATCCGTCGCGTCGAGCTCAGCGCGCGCTGAGCCTGAGGCGTTCGATGAGCCTGATGCCGCTTGGGGCGGCCGAGTCGGTCACGGGGATGCCCGACGGCGTACTGGCGTGGACGACGACCCGGGCCGACGGGTCATACGGACTCGGAACCGCCGAGCCGGTCGGCGTGGTCATGGAACGGTGGGCGCGGTTGCAGGACGGACTCGCCGCGCTTCGGATTGATCGACTGGCGACGGCCCACCAAGTACACGGGGCGGCCGTCGAACGGCACGACGGGGGCTGGCGGGGATGGCTACGACTCCGGCACGTGGACGGTCACGTGACCACGTCGCCGGGAACGGCGCTGGCCGTCACGATCGCCGATTGCACCCCGGTCTTCGTGGCGCACCCGGGCGGCGCGGTCGCCGCGCTACATGCGGGATGGCGCGGCACAGCGGCCCGCATTCTGGATGTCGGTCTCGATGCGCTCGAGACCATGGGCTTCCCCGCCGATGAATGCATCGTGCATCTCGGCCCGTCGATTTGTGGGCCGTGCTACGAGGTTGGCCCCGAGGTGTTGAGCGCGGTGTCCGGTTTGCCGGCAATCGGAAAGGGGCAGCTTGATGTGCGTGAGGTACTGCGGGAGCAGGCTTGGCGGCGTGGGGTCAACCACATCTCCGTGAGCCCGGCCTGCACGCGATGCCACGCCGACCGGTTCTTCAGCCATCGCGGCGGAGATTCCGGTCGACAGTTGGGCGTCATTGCGCTCCAGTCATCTTGACCTTGTCGGGGGTGAGGCGTAGGTTGCCTGTCTAGGTAGTAACTCCTTCGTGACTTTCGCCCGCCAAGCGCGGGTGGGTGAAGTGTGGGGATGGTCCCCACACTTTTTTGTTCTTCGGTGTTTGGTTTTTTCTGGTTCTTACTGGAGATGTGCAGGTGGGCGAGATCGTCGAACCCATTGTCGCACAAGCGCTTGATACGCTGGGTTTCGATTTGGTAGAGCTGCGGCGCGGGGGCTCACGCTCTCGTCCGGTGCTCGAGATCCGAATCGACCGGCGCGATGGCACGAAGGTGACGATCGAAGACTGTGCCAAGGCGTCCCGCGCGGTCGAAGCGCGACTGGAAGCTCAGGCGTTGGTCGGAGAGCAGTATGTATTGGAAGTTTCGTCGCCGGGCGCAGACCGGCCGTTGAAAACCGCAGCAGATTGGCGCCGATTCGTCGGACGCCGGGCAACGGTAACGAGCGGCGCGCTGGCGGGGGGTAAACAGGAAGTCGAGATCCTCGCGCTGGATGGCGAGGAAGGCGCCGAAGTCGCGCTGGTGCGTGATCCGAAGGGACAGGAGTTCCAACTCCCGCTCGACGAGGTCACCCAAGCGCGATTGGCGTTTCACTGGAAACGATAGGGGAGACGGATGGCCGGACCAGCGGAAATTCTCGCAGCATTCCGTGAACTGTCGAATCTGAAGCAGATCACGCGCGAGGAACTGCACGGGCTTCTCCAGGACGGCATTCATGCCGCGCTGGCCAAGAAGCACGGGGCCAACGTGCAGGCAGAAGTCGAGATCAACGAGGAGAAGGGCGCTATCCGCATCGTGCTGCTCAAGACGGTGGTCGAGGAAGTGACCGACCCTGCTCGTGAGGCACCACTCGAAGAGGCGCGTTTCATGGACCCCGAGTTCCAGATCGGGGACGTCATGGAGATCGAGGTCGACTTCAATGAATTCGGCCGGACCGCCGTGCAGGCCGCCAAGCAGCGCATCGTGCAGCGTGTGCGAGAAGGGGAGCGCACGCGCATTCGTGATGAGTTCGCCGGCCGCGTTGGGGACCTCCTCTCGGGTGAGGTCCAGCAGATCGAGCGTGGAAAGCTGGTCATCATGCTTAACAAGTTCCGCGAAGCGGAAGCCATCATTCCGTACCGCGAGCAGAATCATCGCGAGCACTACCATCAGGGTGAGCCCGTCCGAGCGGTTCTCAAGCGTGTTGAGGATACGCCCAAGGGCCCGCGTCTGATTCTGAGCCGTTCCGATGCGCTGTTCGTGCAGGCGCTGTTCAAGCTCGAAGTGCCCGAGATTCAGCAGGGTATCGTCGAGATCAAGGCCGCCGCGCGTGAAGTCGGTAGCCGCACCAAAATTGCCGTCACATCTCGTGATGACGCCGTTGATCCGGTCGGCGCCTGCGTCGGCCTCAAGGGATCGCGCGTGCAGGCGGTCGTAAACGAACTCGGTGGCGAGCGTATCGATATCGTCCCGTGGTCGCCCGATCCGGAACGCTTCGCCAAGCTGGCGCTCGCCCCGGCCCGCGTGGCGCGCGTGTTCAGCGACGCGTTGTCCCGTACCATCCAGGCCGTCGTAGACGAAGACCAGCTGTCGCTGGCGATCGGACGTAACGGGCAAAACGTGCGGCTCGCGTCCGAGCTCACCGGCTGGAAAATCGACCTGTATTCGAGCCGTGAGTGGATGGAGAAGGGCGGAGAAGCGCCCCTCTTCGCTCCGCTGCCTGAGGAAGAAGAAGCAGATGTGCCGCTCAACGAGATCGAAGGGCTGGAAGTCGGGATCGTCGCCGTCTTGGCGGAAGCCGGTCTTCACACCCTCAACGATATTCTCGATCTCGATCGGGATGACCTCTTGCGTTTGCCCGGTATCGCTCCCGAAGAGGCCGATCGGATCATGGCGATCATCGACGAGCTGACAACCGAAGACGAAGGGGAAGCTGGGGGCGCGAACGAGTGAGTGATGCCCCCCGCGAGGTGCCAATGCTCGACGATACCGCGCGCCGAAAGGTGCTCGGATTGATCGGGCTCGGCGCCCGCGGCCGGCTCATTGTGGTGGGCGCCGAACGCGTCGCCATTGAAGCAGCAAAAGGGAAAGTGGTACTGGCGGTGGTCGCGAGCGATGTCTCGCGCCACTCGCTGGAGAAGGTCGTGCCGGTCCTTCGGGCCCGTCGCATCGAAACGTTGGAGTGGCCGAGTGCGGCCGAGCTGGGCGGTGCTGTCGGGCGGGATACGACAGCAGCGATCGGGATCGTAGATCAAGCGCTGGCGCGCGGTATCCGTAGCGCCGTGGCCGGGGCAACCCCGGCAGGCGACGCGACGCGCGTTTCGCGTTAGGAGGACGGGTTGAGCAAGCTTCGTGTGCATGACATGGCGGGTGAGTTCGGTATCTCGGCTGACGAGGTGATCGGGCTGCTGCGCCAGATGGACGTTCCGGTCCGCAGCCATTTGTCGCTGCTGACCGACGATCAGGTTTCCCGTATTCGCGCCCGATGGGAGCGCGAAAAGCGCGTGCGCGCTGAAAAGGCGCAGCCCGCTCCGGCCGCCGCTCCTCGGCGCCGTCGCACAGGAACCGCCCCCGCACCCGATGCTCCGGCCCCGGTGATCGAGGCAGAGGCGCACGCCCCGGCGGTCCGCCGCCGTCGTGCCGCCGAGGTCGACGCCCACGCGGTTGATGCCGACGCGGCTGAGACGGACGCCCACCGCGATGACGCCCCGGCGGTGCACGCGCATCCGTTGGAGACCACGGTTGAGGTCAGCCGTCCGCCCGCCGCACCCGTGTCCGCACCCGTGTCCGCACCCGTCGCGGCACCCGTCGCGGCACCCGTCGCGGCACCCGTCGCGGCACCCGTCGCGGCACCCGTGTCCGCACCCGCGCTGATACCGGTTCCCGTCGAACCCGTCTCACCAGGCCGCGCCGATATCGAACACATCTCGGTCGAACGCGCTGCCGAGCTCTCGGCCGCCGCCGCCGCCGAGCCCGTTCAGGCTGAACCGCCCGTTGTCGCCGCATCGCCGGCGCCCAAGCCGGTCGTCGTTGAGCGAAAGGAAGCCGCTCCGGCCCAACGATCCGCGCCAGTCGCGCCAAGGCCGACACCGGTCGTTGAGCGCGCCGCGGTCGCAACACCGCCCGCCACGCCGGCGGTCGCGGTGGCCGACGCGGCACCGGCTGCGCCGGCCGCCCCGTTGCCGGCCGATCGTCCGCGTCCGCGCCCCGTCGTGCCCGGCGCGCCGCGCCCTGGCCGCACGGGAGGGGCGCCGAATTTCGGTGGCGCTCGTCCGATTGCCTCTGCTGCTCCCGGCGGCGGATTGGGGCAGGGCCAGCGTCGTGATGATCGTCGCCCCGGCGGCCCGCAGGGTGGTCAGGCAGGAGCGTCCAGTGGTGGTCAGGGTGGACAGCCTGGGCAAGGGGCTCAAGGCACCGGCATGGCCGCCGGTGCGCAGAGCCAGCAGCGCCGTGGCAAGAAGGGCAAGCGTGGAGCCGTCGATCAGGAAGCCGTGTCGGCCAACATCACGAAAACGATGACGGCCATGCGTGGCGCGCCGACGCGCGGCCGTGGTGGTCGTCGTTTTGGGTCCGACATGCGCGCCGAGATGGAGGAGCAGCGCGTGGCCGCGGTGGAGAAGGAGCGCAAAACCGTCCGTGTGAACGAGTTCATCACGGTGTCGGAACTTGCGAAAATCCTTGGCGTCACCGCGACGCAGATCGTCGGCTTCGCGTTCAAGACGCTCGGCCTCATGGTCACCATCAACCAGCGTCTCGACTTCGACCAGATCGAGTTGATCGCCGGCGAGTTCGGTTTCCAAGCCGTCAAGGAAAGCGATTACGCCGCCGACTTGCAGGAAGAACAGGTCGCGGATGCGCCGGAAGACCTCCGTGCGCGCCCGCCCGTCGTCACGATTATGGGTCACGTCGACCATGGCAAGACGTCGTTGCTCGACTACATCCGGAAGGCCAACGTGGTCGCTGGCGAAGCCGGCGGCATCACCCAGCACATCGGTGCCTATCACGTGGAGGTCGCCAACAAGCGCACCATCACGTTCCTCGACACCCCGGGTCACGAAGCGTTTACCGCCATGCGTGCCCGCGGCGCCCAGGTCACCGACATCGTCGTCATCGTCATCGCCGCCGACGACCAGGTCATGCCGCAAACCGTCGAAGCGATCTCTCACGCGAAGAGCGCCGGCGTCCCGATCATCATTGCCATCAATAAGGTCGACCTTCCCACGGCGCAGATCGCCAAGGTGAAGCAGGACCTGCTGCAGCACGAAGTCGTCCTCGAAGAATTCGGCGGCACCGTGCTGCATTCCGAAATCTCGGCCAAGAAGGGAACAGGCGTCGACGAACTCCTCGACCAGATCCTGCTGCAGGCGGACATTCTCGAGCTCAAGGCCAATCCGTCGCGTCGTGCGGTCGGGTCGGTGGTCGAGGCACAGCTCGACCAAGGCAAGGGACCCGTCGCGACCGTACTCGTGCAGAATGGTACGCTCAAGGTTGGTGACGACTACATCTGCGGCATCTACTCCGGCCGCGTGCGCGCCATGCTCGACGAGCGCGGCAAGCCCGTGAAGTCGGCGGGCCCTGCCATCCCGGTGCAGATTCTGGGTCTCAGCGGTGTGCCGATGGCGGGCGATCAGCTGCTCGTCGTCGAAGACGCCTCCGAAGCGCGCGATATCGCGCAGCGCCGCGAACGTCTCGATCGGGAAGCGAAGAGTCGCCGCAGCACGCGTGGATTGGTCTCGCTCGAAGACTTCATGTCGCAGACCAGCGCCGGCCAGAAGCGTTCGTTGCGGTTGGTCATTAAGGCCGACCAGGGTGGTCCGGCCGAAGCGCTGGCCGATGCCCTCGGCCAGCTCTCCAACCCCGAAGTACAGGTGGAAATCCTGCACCGCGGTGTTGGTGCGATTGCTGAGACGGACATCCTGCTCGCCAAGGCGTCGGGCGCCATCATTATCGGCTTCCACGTGCGTCCGGACAACAACGCCCGTGCGGCAGCCGAGCGCGAAGGCGTGGACATCAAGCTCTATCGCATTATCTACGAGGCCGTGGCCGACGTGAAGGCCGCCCTCGAAGGTATGCTGCGGCCGGAGTCGCGCGAAGTGGTGTACGGCGAAGCCGAGGTGCGCGAAACGTTCAAGGTCGCGCGCATCGGAACGATCGCCGGCTGCATCGTGCGCTCGGGCAACATGAACCGAAAGGGACGTATGCGCGTCATTCGGGACGGCGTCGAGATCTACGACGGCGGCATCGCCTCACTGCGTCGTTTCAAGGACGATGTGAACGAAGTGAAGGAAGGCTACGAGTGCGGTATCGGCATCGAGAACTTCAACGATGTGAAAATCGGCGACGTCTTCGAATGCTACCGCACGGAAGAAGTGGCTCGTACTCTCGACCAGGCGTCAAAGTCCTGAGGAGGCAGTATGGGCGAACCGCGGCGGCCTGACCGCGTCGCCGAATCGATTCGCGAACAAGTGGCGACCTTCCTTGCCGAAGGCGCCAAGGACCCGCGAATTCGTGGCTTCGTCACCGTCACGGCGGTGGAGATGACACGCGACCTTCGGCACGCCAACGTGTTCGTGAGCGTGATGGGAGACGAGGCGGCCATCAAGGCCACCTTCGAAGGACTCGGCAGTGTCGCGTCGCACCTGCGTTCCATGCTCGGTAAGACGCTGCGCTTGCGGAACGCGCCGGAGATTCATTTCAAGGCTGACGAGAGCATTGCGCACGCGTCGCGCATCGAACAGCTCTTGGCGCAAATCCGAACCGATCGTGATGCCGCGGCGGATGCGACGAACGACGCCGACTCGGCGGCCGGGGATATCCCCGGCCCGTCGGGAACATCGGCCTCCGCCGAATGACCACGACCCGCTCGGCGTGAATGTGCGCTGACGCGGGCGTGGGGGCGATGTCATGATCACGTCAGGATTGCTGTACGTCGACAAGCCGGCGGGGATGACCTCGCACGATGTCGTCAGTGTCGTGCGGCGCGCGGCCCGCTCCAAGCGGGTCGGGCACGCCGGCACGCTTGACCCGTTCGCAACGGGGCTGCTTGTCTTGGCGGTCAACTCCGCCACGCGGTTGCTGCCATACGTCGTCGGTGAGCCAAAAGTGTACGACGCGGTCATTCGCTTCGGGCACGAGACGGATACCGACGATCGCACCGGTGAGGTCACCCGGGTCGCGACGCCCCCAGCCGCCGAATTGCTCGCCCATCCCGCGGCCGCTCCCCTCCGCGACGCCATCGCGGCGCTGACCGGACACCTGGCGCAGGTGCCGCCGGCCTTCTCCGCCAAACACGTCAACGGTGAACGGGCGTATGCCATGGCGCGCCGCGGCGAGGTCGTCGAGCTCCCTCCCGTCGAGGTGAATGTCATGCGCTGGGAGTGGCTGGCGAGCACGCCGGATTCGCTCACCGCGCGCATCACCTGTGGCGGCGGGACGTACATTCGCGCGCTCGCGCGTGACCTCGGACGCGCGCTCGGCAGTGCGGCGCACTGTGAAAGTCTGCGCCGGCTGGCCAGCGGTGCGGCGCATGTCGATGACGCGGAACCCCTCGCCCTGCTCGAACCGGGCAGTATCGTCGACGGCCGCATCCTGTTGCGCTCACCGCTGTCGGCCCTCGGCGCGGTTGCCCATGAGCCGCTCGACGAGGCGGGACTGGCCGCGCTCCGGGTGGGGCGCCGGATCGCCGCTCATACACCGGGGGGGCGCGCCGCACTCCTCTGGCGCGACACCGTCGTGGCCATCGCCGAACGCATGGACGGAGATTGGTGGCAGCCGCGTGTCGTCATGCTTGGTGATGAGGCCGCGACATGACGTCCGTCTGGTCCGATCCCGTCGGGTTGCCGATTGGTGATGCCGGCGCCGTCATCACCGTGGGCACGTTCGATGGCGTACATCGTGGGCATCACGACGTGCTGGCGCGGCTCGCCGCGCTGGCCGCCGAGACCGGTCGGCCCAGTGTCGTCGTCACCTTTGAGCCGCACCCCCTCGAGGTGGTGCGTCCGTCGGCCGCGCCGCCACTCCTGACGCTGCACGACGAAAAGCTCGAAATGTTCGCGCAATGCGGGGTGTCCTACGTGGCGGTGCTCCCCTTCACGCCCATCCTGGCGTCGTATGAAGCGGAACAGTTCGTCGATGCGGTGCTCCGCGAGCGGTTTCGCGTGGCCGAGTTACTCGTTGGGCATGATCACGGATTTGGCCGAGGCCGTCTCGGCGATATCGAGGTGCTGAAGGCGCTCGGTGCGTCGCGCGGGTTCGGCGTGACCGTCCTGCCGCCCGTGCACGCGGCCGATGGACAGGCCATTTCGTCCACGACGATCCGCCACGCGATTCTTCAAGGTGACCTGCAGACCGCGGCGGCAGGCCTTGGACGCCCGTACAGTCTCGCCGGTACCGTGATCCGGGGGGACCAGCGCGGGCGGTTGATCGGCTATCCGACCCTGAACATGCAGTCCCCGCCTAGCCGGAAACTGCTCCCGCCCGACGGTGTCTACGCGGTCCGAGTGCAGACGCCACAGGGACCGTTTGGCGGCATGCTGAACCTTGGCCCACGGCCTACCTTTGGGGACGCGTCCCGCCGGATCGAGACCCATGTCTTCGATGCGACGCACGACTGGTACGGCGCCCCGATCCGCCTCGACCTGATCGCACGGATTCGGGACACCCGGTCCTTCGAGGGAGTCGACCCCCTCCGCGCGCAACTGGCCCGCGATGAGGCATCTGCGCGCGAGTCTCTGCATGGACTGCCTACCGCAACGACGTCCGCGCCCCTAAGTTAAGAGGCTAGGCGCATTGTGCGCCGTTTCTCGCGTCGCGCTCCTCGGCGCGCTGACATTACCTCTGGCCACCGGCATCGATGGCGAACCTGAAGTACCGCATCCTGCTCATCGTGGGACTCTTCGCGGCCTCCGTGTGGGCCCTCTTTCCGCGCACCGTCGTTGAACGGGTGAAGCGCGATGGCGTTTTCGTGTACGACACGGTGCGCCGCGTGCCGCTCAAGCGAGGTCTCGACCTGCAGGGTGGTATGCACCTGACGCTCGAGGTCGACGAGTCCAAGCAGGCAGTCGCCAACAAGTCTGAGGCCCTCGATCGGGCCCTCAAGGTCGTGCGCCAGCGCATCGACGAGTTCGGCGTGTCCGAACCCGTTGTGCAGAAGGCCGGCAACGAACGCATCATCGTCGAACTCCCAGGCATCGACGACGCCGAACGGGCGCAGGACGTCGTGCAGAAGTCGGCGTTCCTCGAATTCCAGATTACCGACAAGACGCAGGCCTTTGAAAAGGTGATGCCGCGCTTCGACGAGATCGCGAAGAGCGCTGGCCTCTCGGCGGCGTCTGAGGCGAAGGCGGCGGGCGACACCACGAAAAAGACCGGTGCGACCTCGCTGCTCACGCAGCAGTCGGATTCTTCCAAGGACTCGACGGGCAAGGCCGTCGCGACCACTGGTGCCGATTCGGCCACCACGGCTCCGGCCGCCGCAGTCGGCGGTCTCTTCAGCACCAACGTGCAGCCCGGGCAGATCTTGGGGCAGTACATCGTGCCCGAAGCGTCGTATGCCGCCATCGAGCGCGCGCTCTCTCTGCCGGCGATCCAAGGCGCCATGCCCCCGGGCAAGGTCATGCGCTGGGGTGTCGACTCACTCGTGTCCGGCACGCAGCGTTTCTTTGCACTATACGTGCTCGATTCTCGTCCGATCATCACGGGTGAAGTGCTCACCGACGCGCGTCCGTCCACCGATCCGGTGGAAGGCAATGTCGTGCAGTTCACGCTGAACAACGAAGGTGCGCGTCGCTTCAAGACCGAAACCGGCAAGCATGTGAAGGACAACATGGCCATCGTGCTCGACCAGCGTGTCGTGACGGCGCCGGTGCTCAACAGTGCGATCGGTCGCAACGGGCAGATCACGCTTGGCGGCGGTACACTGCAGGCCGCGCAGGATCTCGCGCTCGTACTGCGCGCTGGTGCGCTGCCGGTGCCGCTGAAGGTGGCAGAAGTCCGCAGCATCGGTGCCAGCCTCGGCGCTGACTCGATCAACCGCGGAGCGCTCGCCTTGGCGGTCGCCTTCCTGATGATCGTCGTCATCATGATCGGCTACTATCGCTTCGCGGGCATGCTCGCGGTGGCCGGCCTCGTGCTGTACCTCGTGTACACGCTCGCGGTGCTGGCCGGCTTCCATGCCGTGCTCACGCTGCCTGGTCTCGCCGGCTTCGTGCTCTCCATCGGTATTGCCGTCGACGCCAACGTGCTGATCTTCGAGCGCATTCGCGAAGAGCTCGATCACGGTAAGTCGAACCGACTGGCCATCGACGAGGGCTTCAGCCACGCGCTCAGCGCGATCGTCGACACGTCGGCGACCACGATTCTCTCGGGTATGGTGCTCTACCAGTACGGCACCGGACCCGTGCGCGGCTTTGCCGTCACGCTCATCGCGGGCCTCGTTGCCTCGCTGTTCACGGCGATCTTCGTGAGCAAGACCTTCTTCATGATCTGGCTCAGCCGCACCCGCGGCAACCAGACGCTGAGCATCTGAGGACGCCATGCTTCGAATTTTTCACAATACCAAGTTCGAGTTCGTCAAGCATTGGCGCATCGCCGCCATCCTGACGATCGCGTTCATCGGAGCGGGACTGGTCACTTTCGGGATCACCGGCGGCGTGAACTACAGCATTGAGTTCACCGGCGGGACGCTGATGCAGGTGCAGTTCAAGCAGGCGCCCGACGTGTCCGTCCTGCGTAGCACGCTCGACGAAGCCGGCATCACGGGCAGCGAGATCCAGCAGTTCGGCACGGCCACCGAATACACCATTCGTGCCCGTGACGAGAAGCAGGTCGAAGCGCAGGCCGCCGGCGCGGAAGGCATCTCCAAGTCGATTGCCGCGGCGCTCGAGAAGAAGTTCGGCGATGGCAACGTCACCATCGTCCGCACGGAAGCCGTCGGTCCGAAGGTCGGCAGTGAACTCCGCTCCGGCGCATTCACGGCGATGCTCATCGCGTCGCTCTTCACGCTGATCTATCTCGCGATCCGCTTCGACTGGCGTTTCGGTGCCGCCGCCGTGCTCTCCACGGCTCACGACATCCTCGTCACGTTCGCCTTCATCAAGATGTTCGATCTTGAGGTCTCGCTGACGGTTGTCGCGGCCATCCTGACGCTGCTCGGATACTCCGCCAACGACACGATCATCATCTTCGATCGCGTCCGTGAAGATCTGAAGAAGCGGGCCAAGGGTGAGTCCCTCGCGAAGGTGCTCGATCGTGCGATCAATGAAACGTTGCCGCGTTCGATCATGACGCACGCCACGACGTTGGCCTCCACGCTCGCGCTGCTCTTCATCGCCGGTGAAGTCATCCGTCCGTTTGCCTGGGTCATGGCGTTCGGCGTGTTCGTCGCCACGTTCTCCTCCATCTACGTCGCCGGTCCGATTCTTCTCTGGATCGAGTCGAAGTATCCGCGCACCACGTCCGACTCCACGAGCCGGGCCGTCAACGCGGGCAACGACGCCGCGGCCGGCAAGGGTTCGCGGAAGGCGGAGCGCGTCGGCGCGCGGTAACGCGCGTGAGCGTTTTTGCTGACAGCCATGTGCATCTGGCCGATCCCGCGTTCGCTGACGAAGCGGACGCGGTGATCCAGCGGGCCCGCGCACAAGGTGCGCGGGCCCTTGTCTGTATCGGCGAGTCCGCGGCCACCGCGCTTCTTGCCCGTCGCTTGGCCGAGCGCCATGCGGGTTTTGTGTTCTTTACCGCTGGGGTCCATCCCCATGATGCCGCCTCGTGGGATGACGACACCGATCCGCCGGCGGTTCGCGAGTCGGTCGCCAACGGCGCGGTGGCCGTCGGCGAGTGCGGCCTCGACACGCACTACGATCATTCGCCGCGCGACCGACAGCTGCACGCGCTCGATGCGCAGCTCGCGCTGGCGGCCGAGCTCCGCAAGCCGATCGTGCTGCATACGCGTGAGGCTGAGGCGGATACCGTCGACTTCCTGAAACGGGCAGACGCCGCGCGCGTGCGGGGCGTACTCCACTGCTACACCGGCTCGGTCGCGCTCGCCGAGGCAGCCCTTGCAGTCGGATGGTTCGTTTCGTTCAGCGGCATCATCACCTTCAAGAGCTGGACCGACCACACGCTGCTGCGAATGGTCCCCCACGACCGCCTCCTCGTGGAGTCCGACGCGCCCTATCTTGCACCGGCGCCGCACCGTGGGAAGCGCAACGAATCGGCATTCGTGAGCCTCACACTGGCCCGATTGGCCGTCGTGCGCGGGCAGGACGTCGACGAACTCGGCTGGCAAACGCTGCGCAACACGAAAGAACTCTTCGATCTGCCGGAGGCGGTGCTAGCCGCCCCGTCCACGATGTCCGATCCAGCCCATTCCTGATCACCCTTCAGCGCACTACCGACATGTCCATCGAGACGCTGCACACCGATCATGCCCCGAAAGCCATCGGCCCGTATGCGCAGGCGGTTCGCGCCAACGGGTTCCTGTTCACCGCTGGCCAGATTCCGCTCCATCCGGTCTCCATGGAAATCGAGACCGGCGACGTGACCGCGCAGACGGAACGCGTGCTCTCCAACCTCACGGCCGTGCTGAACGAAGCCGGCGTCACCTGGAATGACGTGGTCAAGACCACTGTCTTCCTCACAACCATGGACGACTTTGTCGCCATGAACACCGTGTACGCGCGTGTGCTCGGTGATGCCCGTCCGGCGCGCTCCACCGTGGCCGTGGCTGGCCTTCCTCGTAACGTGAGCGTCGAGATCGAACTCGTCGCGGCGCTTCCGGCGCGCTGAGGAGTATCAGAGACATGCTTCGGCTGATTCCGCTCACGCTGTCGGTGGTGGCTCTGCTGGCGCCGCTTGGCGCCCCACTGGCTGCGCAGCAGCGTGACTCGGTGCCGGCGAAGCCTGTGCCTCAGACCGGCGCGACGTCGGTCGCGATGTTGGCTCCGCTCACACAGCGCGGCAGATTCACGCCGCCGCTGACGCCCAAACGGGCGTTCATGTACTCCGCCCTCCTTCCGGGTTTCGGGCAATCGCGCCTTGATCGCGGCACGTCTGGCGCCCTCTTCGCCAGTATCGAGCTCGCCGCGATCGTGATGATGCGCCGCAGTCAGATGGATCTTCGAGAAGCGCGTCGTTACCAGATCGACACCCTGCCGAACCAGTATCTGGTCGCCGCCGATGCGGTCATCAAGGACGGCGTGTTCACTAATCGATTCACGCGCGATCTGGTGAGAACGCGGCGCTTGCACGTCGAAGATTGGATGGCCGTCGTCGCGTTCAATCACCTCTTCGCTGGTGCGGATGCGTTCGTCTCGGCGCAGCTTTGGGATGTCCCGGTAGAGTTGACGGCGTATCCGCGCCCATCGGGGGCGGTGTTCGCGGCCACGGTTCGTTTCTGACCCGTCGGCGCCCTGTCCGCTCTTCGTACCACTCGTCGAAGTGGGCTGGGTTGACCATTCAGGCACTCGATTCATTCGCGCTCGTCAGACGCACCGCGGCAGACGCACCGCGTCAGGCGCGGTGCGGCACTGCCTCGCCCTCAGCGGTCGCTGCCTCGACGTTCCGATCTCCGCGGTGGAGTACCTCGTCTTCTCCTGAATCGCGCCACGCGCGAAGGGAGATGCACTCACGCTCAATCAGCAGATACTGTTGATCGAGATACCATGCACCGGCGTTGGCATACCACCCGCGCCCCGCGCGACGCAACATCGGCACGTGCGAGTGCCCGTGAATCACCAGATTCGGACCGCCGACGGCCGAGAGCGTATGCGTTCCCACCGCGAGAAGTCCTCGCCCTTCATCGCCCGCCCGTCGCGCACGGCTGGTGTGCGATGACGCGAGGGCCACACGCGACGAGAGATTGGGGTGCAGCATGCCGAACGCGCGAATCGCCAGGGGATGGCGCAATACGCGCCGGAGTCGGCGATACGGGGCATCCTCGACCTCGCGAAGGCCGTCCCCGTGGGCGAGCTCGGCCTGCCACGGCCCGATCGATCCAGTCCAGGGGCGCAAGGTGTACTGCGCACCCGTTTCGGCCATAAGCGCGTCGCCGCCCCAGCAATCATGATTCCCGCCAATCCACAGCACGGGGACACCCGCGTCGGTCAGGTCGGCCAGTGCCGCCAACACGCGAAACCCGGTTCGCGGCATGGCATGGCGCCAGGCGAACCAGAAATCGAAGAGGTCGCCCATGATCACCAGAGAACGGGCGCGCGCAGGCATGTCGCGTAGCAACCGCAGCAGGGCACGCTCGGCGTCCTTCGAGGCGACGCCAAGGTGTGCGTCGCCGATGACCAGTGTCGGAGTATGGAGCACCCGCGGAGTTTAACCGCTCTGGGACGGCGCCACAAATGCACCGGACGGCCGTCCCGTGCCATGCGATCGCCGTCCGCACGCCGTCCGAACGCCATCCGCTTGGCGGCCGAGCAGGGGAGGGGCATCTTCCTAGTTCCCTGTACGGCCGGCCAGCGCCGGCGTCTCTCACGCCTGTCACGATGACCGAAACCATTTCTGAACTGCGCGTGCGCTACGCGGAGACCGACCAGATGGGCGTCGTCTATCACGCCAATTATCTGGTGTGGTGCGAACTCGGTCGGACCGACTTCATTCGCGGGCTGGGGAAATCCTACGCCGATTTAGAACGTGAAGGCGTGCTCCTCGCGGTCTCAGAGGTGACGATGCGCTTTCATGCATCGGCGCGGTACGACGATCCTATTCGCGTGCATACGCAACTCACGTCGGCGGGGTCGCGGGGGCTCGCCTTCGCCTATCGCGTGATGCGGGCCGACACCGATACCCTCCTCGTCTCGGCGACCACCGCGTTAGTCTCCATCGACAAGAGCGGGCGCCTTGCGGCGATGCCGAGTGACGTGCGCACCGTACTCACCGCAGCGGTCACACCGGCTGACCATGCACGCTGATCGCGCGCTCCAGCGGCCGCTGATTGTCGCCGCCCTGCTCGGTCTCAGCCTGACCGGTGTCGGCTGTGCGAGCGTCAACGCCAATGGCCGGGATGCTGCCGGCCTTGCGCGCATGTCGGCGCGTGACCTCCGACACGATGCACAGCTCTTAGCCATGCTGGATGTCCGTCGTGCCGACACGCTGCTCGTCGACACGCTGCTCGTTGATGCCGACCCCGATCGCCGCGCGCGCACGGCCTTGGCGATTGGACAGCTGCGGATACGCGCGCGTTTCCCGCAGCTGCGTCGACTGCTCACCGATGGAGACACGCTCATCGCGGCGAATGCAGCGTACGCACTTGGAGTGGCCAAGGATACGCAGGCGGTCGCTGCGCTGGCGCGCGCGATTGGTGGCGCTCCCGACCCTGTCGCACGAGAAGCGGCGTGGGCATTGGGTGAGATTGGTGAGCCCTCGCGAACGGCGCTCTCGGTCGCGTTGGGCGATGGGCTCACGGCGCCGTGGCGGGCAAGCGCCGCGGCAGTGCGCAGCGCATCGGTCCGGGCAGCGCTGGTCCTCGCAACCGTGAAGCTGCGCCCCGCGCCGATTGCGCTGGTCGTACCGTGGCTCGCCGATACGTCGGCGCAGGTCGTTCGCGCAGCGACGTATGTGATTGGCCGACTGCGGGCACCGGCGGGCGTGCGCGCCCTGCTCGCGGTGCGTGCGCACGCCGATGAGGAAGTGCGGCAGTACGTGGCGCGGGCCCTGACGCGCACCGCCGTCGGAGATTCGTTGGTCGCCCTGGCGCGTGAGGCGCTCAATGCGTTCGTGCAAGACCCCGACTGGCGCGTACGGGCCAATGCCGCAGGGAGCGTCTCGACCTTCGGCGCGTCGGCGCTGGATGCCGTACAGATCGGACTCGCCGACACGGTCGCGAATGTGCGTGTCGTGGCCACCGACAGTCTGTCGGTCGTCTTCGGCCGCGATGCTGGGCGGTGGCGTCGTGCCTGGGAGCGCGATACGCTGCTCGCCGTGCGTCGATTGATGCTCGCGCATGTGCGACAGCTCGCACTTCCGATCTTCGATGCCGAAGTCTCGACGTGGGAGCAGCACACCGATTGGCGATATCGTATCGCTGCCCTCGAGCATCGTGCGCGCGCGACCGACGTCGATCGCGTAGTCGCCGCGGAGGCGTTCATTGCCGATACCGACCCGCGGATACGCACCGCCGCGCTGCAACGTCTCGCCAATCTCGCCAACGACAGCCTGTCGGCGCGCGTTCGCCTGCTTGCCGTCCGCGCAAGCACCGATCGTGATGCCATCGTTCGTTCGCTCGCCGAGCGACTGCTCGCGCCGTGGGATTCGATCACACGTTCACCGAGGCGGGCGACGCCGGACTCGTTGGTCGCTCGACCGCTCATCGAGTACGAGCGTCTGGTCCATCGGTGGGGCGCGCTCGGGAGCCCTCAGCCCGTGGCGGTGATTGAGACCGACTACGGCGTGGTCACCCTGCAACTGTACGGGCGCGAAGCGCCGTTGGTGGTCGAGGCGTTCGTCCGATTGGCCCAGGAAGGGTTCTACCGGAACACGGTCTTCCATCGTGTGGTACCCAACTTCGTGGTCCAGGACGGAGATCCCCGAGGCGACGGAACCGGCGGACCAGGTTTCTCCCTCCGCGAGAGTTTCTCTCGACGGCGTCATGAGCGTGGATGTCTGGGGCTCGCAACGTCGGGGCCCGATACCGGCGGAAGCCAATATTACCTCTGCCACTCCAGTCAGCCGCATCTCGACGGCGCGTACACCGTGTTCGGCACGGTACTGTCCGGGTTCGACGTCATGGATCGTATCGTGCAAGGGGACCGCATGCTGCGCATCCGTGTCCAGTGAGCCGCTCCTCGCACCGATGCTAAAAACATTCATGACCGAACGCGTCCCTTTCGTCGATCGCTCCCGGCCCCCACTCGCGGTGGCCACCATTGTCTCGGGCTTGCTGCTCGCCTGCGCCCCGGCGGCGCGTCCGCTGATGGGCTCGCCCACGCGCGCGGTGTTGCCGCCCACCAGCATGGCCGCCGGGGCGCAGGTGCTCCGCTTCAGCTGGACCTACAAAGACGAGACCTTCGAGGCCAACGGCGACGGTGCGGTTCGGGCGCAGGCACCCGACCGCGCACGTCTCGACTTCTTTCTCCGGAACGGGATGGCCGGCGGCTATGCCATTCTCCTCGGTGACTCGTTGTTTGTTCCCGGCGTCGACCTCGTCAAACGACTCCTCCCGCCCGTGCCGCTGCTGTGGTCCAGTCTGGGACGATTGGCACTGCCGCCCACCCGTGACACGACCGCGCGGATCGACGGCGACACACTGCGTGCCGATCTCGGCGTGCTGCGTGGGCGCGATGCCTCTGGCGCGGACGGTCGGGCGTGGCGCCTCGCGTTCGGCGGCACCACACTCGCACGGGTCGAGCGGATCGAAGACGGCAAGGTCATTGAGTGGATGTCCCGCCGGCGCGGGGTCAACGGGCAGTGGCAGTTGCAGTATGTTCATGAGCGAGGCAAGCGGCGTCTGGCCATTGCCGTGACCGATACCATGACCGTCGAGGGATTCGATGACGCCATCTGGCGCCGTCCGTAGAATCGCGCGTGCCGCGCGGGGGGCTTCCGTGCTGATGCTGGCCGTGTCGCTGGTGGGGGGCTGCTATGGCTTCTCCGGCGGTGGTGGCCTGCCCAAGCACTTGAAGACCGTGGCCATCGAGCCATTCGACAATCAGACAGCGGTACCCGAACTGCAGCGCGAAGTGTTCGAGCAGTTGCGCGCCGCGCTGCGCGATCGCCTCAACTTGCGCGAAGCCCCCCCTGCCCGCGCCGATGTCGTGGTGCGCGGCACGCTCGTGAAGTATGACGTCGACTTGCCCGCCGGTGTCAGTGCCGATGGGCGGCAGTCGACATCGACGCGCCGACGCCTCCTCATCGTCCTTGATGTCGAGATCATCGATCAGACAACCGGACGCACCCTGCTCACCAACAAGGGAATGCAGCGCGAAGGGCAGTACGCCGAAGGCGGTGAAGTTGCCGGACGCAAGAACGCGCTCGAAAGCTTGATCTCCGATCTCGTGGAGGGAGTGCAGTCGCAATGGTGACGCGCGATGCCCCGCGGAGCCCTTCGTCGAAAGTCATGACCCTGAATGAAGCCGCGATCTGGCGCCGGAGCGTGCGCGGAGCCGTCGTCTTCACCAATGGCGTGTTCGATCTGCTGCATCCGGGTCACGTCGATGTCATCGATCGCGCGCGCCGCGAGGGGGCGGCGTTGGTGGTCGGCGTGAACAGCGACGCATCGGTCAAGCGACTCAAAGGACCTGAACGACCCATTCGTACGTCAGCCGAGCGGGCTATCGTGTTGGCTGGGCTCGAGGCGGTGGACGCGGTCGTGCTGTTCGAGGAGGACACACCGATCGAGCTCGTCCGCGCGATCGAGCCCGATGTCATCGTCAAGGGCGGCGACTATTCGCCGGAAACAATAGTTGGCGCGGAGGTCGTGACCGCACGCGGTGGACGCGTGGTGGTCATTCCGCTGGTCGACGGACACTCCACAACTTCCACCATCGAGAAACTGCGTGGCTGATGCTGCCGTGAACGGATCGGACGTGACGAACGACGAGCGCCCATTGCTCTCCACGCGCGTAGGGCGCGCCCACGACGCCACGCGCCCGGTGCGCCTTGAGCGTGGCGCTGTACCGTATGCCGAGGGATCGTGTCTGGTCTCGTTCGGTGAAACACGCGTGCTCTGCGCCGCGTCCGTGGAGACCGGCGTTCCCGGGTGGCGCCGTGGGTCGGGCGAAGGCTGGGTCACCGCCGAGTACTCGATGCTGCCGCGCGCGACCAAGACGCGATCCTCGCGCGAACGCCAGCAGGTCGGTGGCCGAACGCAGGAGATTCAACGGCTGGTCGGGCGTAGTGTGCGCGCGATGCTCGATGATTTCCGCTTCGGCGAGTTCACCGTGAAAGTGGACTGCGACGTACTGCAGGCCGACGGAGGCACCCGCACGGCGGCGATTACCGGTGCCTGCGTGGCCGTGCACGATGCGTTCACGTGGATGGTGCAAACTGGACGCATCCCCGTCTTCCCGGTGCGGCGACGCGTGGCCGCCATCAGCATCGGACTGGTGGACGATCAGCCGCGCCTGGATCTCGACTACGAGGAAGACGTCCGTGCCGGCGTGGACATGAACGTGGTGATGAGCAGCGAAGGCCGCTTCGTCGAGGTGCAGGGGACGGGCGAACACGGCACGTTCGCGCGCGAGCAGCTCGATGCTTTATTGTCGATCGCCGTGCGGGGGATTGAGACGCTGGATGCGCTGCAGGTTCGCGCGCTGGCCGAGCCGTTCCCACAGCCGCGGTGAGACCGGTGATGCCGTCGCCTCGCGCCCTCGGTGATGGTCGCGCCGAGGGGCGCGTGGTGCTCGCCACACGTAGCGCGGGGAAGGTGAAAGAACTTGTTCCGCTCCTTGCGTCGTTCGGCGTGCACCTCGTCACGCTCGCCGACCTCGGCCTGAGGGAATCGCCGGAGGAAGACGCGCTCGAAGCATTTGACACCTTCGAGGAGAACGCCCTCGCGAAGGCCCGTCACTTTGCGCGGCTCACTGGTGCGATTGTGCTCGCCGACGACTCCGGTCTTTCGGTTGATGCCTTGGGCGGGCGACCAGGGGTGCACAGTAAGCGATGGTCTGGTCGGGATGATCTCGAGGGACCTGCCCTCGATTCGGCAAATAACACGTTCTTGCAAGAGGCGTTGCGGTTGGCGCAGCACGATACGCACGCGGCCGGCACCTCTGCGGGGACCGAGTCGTCTCGGGCTCGCTACGTGTGCGCCGCAGCGTGTGTCTGGAGTGGCGGGGCAGGAGAGGGCGAGGTCGTCGCTCGCGGCGAAACGACGGGTGTGATGCTGACGACCGCGCGAGGTACTGGCGGGTTCGGGTATGACCCGTACTTCCTCTCGGACGACCTCGGCGCGACTTTCGCCGAGGTGTCACGCGAGGCGAAGGCGACCGTCAGTCATCGCGGTCGTGCCTTCTCGGCTCTGTTTGGGGTTGAATCTGTGCGCGTACGGTTCGCGCAACTTGTTTCCACGCGTTCACATGTCGAGAGCGCGGGGGAGTTGGCGTAGGCCGCGTAGGCGTGTACTATGTACGTGCGGTTCGCCTCGGTGGTGTGGCCACGCAGGTGCAACGGATTTGCATGTCCCCGTTGACCTCGGCGCACCACCGGGATAACATAAGCGGCCGCTGATCTGCGGGGCGTAGCGTAGCCCGGTATCGCGCCTGCTTTGGGAGCAGGAGGTCGCCGGTTCGAATCCGGCCGCCCCGATCTCGTGGTAGGACGCATCAAGTGTGGCGGATCCATACAGGGTCCAAGTCAGGGACCCCGCTAGGGGGACCAGCGGCAGGGCAGGCGCCAGTAGCTCAGATGGATAGAGCGGCAGCCTTCTAAGCTGTTGGTCGGGGGTTCGAGTCCCTCCTGGCGCGTCACGTCGGTGTCGTTGGCGGTAAGTCGTTCTGGACCGCACCCTTAGCTCAATGGTAGAGCAGCTGACTCTTAATCAGTAGGTTCTAGGTTCGAGTCCTAGAGGGTGCACTTACGATGGTTCCGGTGTTACACTACCGGTGTATGGTTTGGCGGAATGTCGCAATCGTTTGATGCTCGCATCGAACACGTTCCGAGGTTCGGCGCGGTAAAACTCAATGAGTTTTGCTGTCGTTGTCAGGCTGGTTGGTACTTGGTTTGTTGGTTGCTGGTGGTGTTGTCTGGCAGGCTCCTGTGCGAGCCGTGCGCTACACGCTCATCGTTGCATCGACCGAACACGAGTTATCTCCTGGATGCTGCCGGGTTGTTTACCCGGACCTCCCCGATGCAGATCGCATCGGTTTGCGGCGGCCGCTCTTAGCGGCCGCTTTTTTTGTGGTCACTGACGAGCAGCTGGACGCGAAAACGTCAGTGATGCGTGAGGTTAAGCAGGCCAAGAATTGGGGGTTGCGTAATGCGCAACGGAATCGCATACTTGCGACCCCGCAGTACAAACGTTCCCGGTTCGCCGGGTGCGTTGTTCGAAGAAAGACCGGACGTTCTGCTGTCGTCGGCGCAGGCAAGTTGCGAGACGCAGACAAGAAAACGGGGTTGACTTTCGCCGTGCTTCTTGGTACTGTTAAAGGCTGCCAGCTAAATGGCGGCGGAACGAAATAGCTAACTGACGCAGCCGCAAGCGGTTGCGATCATATAGAAGGGAAGACGCATCGCTGTTTGACAATCGAAGTTCGAGATCGATGGATGTGCGGGACGGTATCACTGACCTGCGGCTTCTTCAGGGCTGCAGCGAGATATCAAATCTGTTGATTAGTAAGTGATTCGGCGCTGGA